>JAJDJN010000032.1 GCA_030267245.1 Desulfovibrio sp. OttesenSCG-928-A18 | reverse complement strand
AGTGCTTCCTTAATTAAGGCGCACGGTGAAGAAATGAAACTCACGGACGTAGGTATACGGCGGGTGAACGGCAATGGCAAGGTGCAGAAGCTCTCTGACGGCGGGGGGCTGTTTTTGTATGTCACGCCTACCGGTAAAAAGTCCTGGCGCTTGGCCTACCGCTTTGGGGGCAAGCAAAAGTTGTTGGTCATCAGGCCGTATCCGACCATCGGACTAAAAGAAGCGAGAGAACGGCGCGAGGACGCAAAAAAGCTGCTGGTGGATCATATCGACCCAAGCAGCGCCAAGCGGGCCGCGAAAACAGCGGCGGTGCAAGGCCGCCAAGAACTCTTTTGAAACCGTGGCACGGGAATGGCTGGGCAAGTATTCCGGCTCCTGGGTGCCGCACTACACAGCGGTAGTCAAGAGCAGGATGGAAGTTCATCTGTTCCCCGCCATCGGCAAAAGGCCCATCAGCGCCATTACCGCCCCGGAACTGCTGACCCTGCTGCGACGCATCGAAGGCCAGTCCATCACCACGGCGCACCGGGCCTTGCGAGGCACAACCAAAAAAAGTTTGCCGGTGCAAGGGCCGTGACGCCCGTTTTTTTGAACTGCCTTTTGCTTCGGCGTCGAGCAACGAAGTTGCGAGTAAGCGGCCTCGCAGAGCCGGTCAGTTTGTGGGGGCGGAAGTACCCTACAAACTCTGTCCGGTCTTCCAGCTTCGTTGAACTATTGCACATTATCTGCAATGAATCCGGTGAGAATTCCTTATTTGCGGATAATTGAAGGTAGTTGCGGGTGCTTTTCGATGCGTGCAGATGTTTGAAGATAGCGGCAATATCGTTGCAGATATTTGCAGTTCGTACAGTATATTCGAACGGCACGGCAGCTTGCGCCGCAATAACGGAAGAGGGAGGCTTTTGAGCGCGGGAAGATAGGACCGCTCGATGCCCGCAACAAGCAGCGCGTCTTGGCCGTGTTCGAGCGTCTGGAGCCGGAAAAACACGCGCCGGTAGACGCGCCAGAGGCAAAACAGCCGGAATCACTCACCCCGGTGAGTGCGCACTTACCAGTTTCCTCCGGAAACTGAGCGCGCCCTGCGGGGCCGGGAAAAAAATCGCATGGCGGCTTACCATATGACGGCGAAAACTGTATCCCGTGGCGCGTCCGTCACCGCCGCCGTCCGTAGCGACTATATTGAGCGCTACGGACGGTATGCCAGCGACCATAAGGAATTGCTCGATAAAGGCTACGGCAATATGCCCGCAGGGTATCTCATCCAGCCAGACGCTTTGCGATGAGTGCCAGAATGGCGTGCAGTTCTTTCACGATGATGGGTTTCGCTATGTAGTAATCCATGCCCTGATTCAAAAACTTTTCCTGGTCCCCGGCCATGGCGTGCGCGCTTACCGACACAGCGGGGATTCGCGAGTCAAGCGGCAATATTTCTCCGCCCGAACCGGGAATGGCGGCGCGCAGGGCGGCCCTGGTTTCCTCGGCGGGCATGAATCCCTCCACGTTTTGTTCGCGTATGCGCGCGATGAGTTCAAGGCCGTCCATGCAGGGCATCAGAATATCCGTGAACAGGCAATGGAAGGGATGCAGTTGCAGGGCCTCCAGCGCCTGTCTGCCATTCTCCACGCAGACCACCCTATGCCCGGACTGCTGTAAAAAGGCTCTGAGGGCGAAGCTGCTTGTGGGGTCATCTTCCGCTATCAGAATATCCATGGCCAAGGCCGTGATTTCTTCTTCCAACGGTCCGGCAGTCTCCAGTGCGGCTTGAGAGTCCTCGGTTTTAGCGAAACGGAGGGTGCAGTGAACGGCAGTACCCACGCCCAACTCGCTCTCTACCTCTATGCTTCCCCCCATAAGGTCAATGATGCGCTTAATGATGGCAAGGCCGAGGCCGGTGCCGGAAGTTTTTTGGGAAGAGGAATTCGCCAGTTGGGTAAAGGATTCAAAAATGGTGTCCCGCAGGGCGGGGGGGATGCCTATACCTGTATCCTCCACGCTGAGGCGGACAAGGATTTCTTCGGGATTCCTGGCGGGAAGCGGGGAACAAGTAACGGTTATGCCTCCCTTTTCCGTAAACTTGAGAGCATTGCCCACCAGGTTGAAGATGACCTGCCGCACACGCGCGTCATCGCCGTGGACTAGGGCGGGAATGGCCTCGTCAATGACAAAAGAGAACTCCAGTCCTTTGTGCTCGGCTTCCTGCTGAAAAAGCTTCAGGGAGGAGCGCACGGTATCGCCAAGGTCCATCTTTTCGCAATGGAGTTCGAAACTGTTCGTTTGCATACGGGAAAAATCAAGAATGTCGGAAACTATGCGCACCAGCGAACGGCCGGAAGCTGCGGCCGTCTCGACATATTCGCGCTGCCGGGGTGAAAGCGGCATCCCTTCCAGGAGTTGCAGCATGCTGAGTATGCCGTTGAGCGGCGTACGCAGTTCATGGCTTACATTAGCCAGGAAGGAATCTTTGACCTTGTTGGCGTTTTCGGCGATTTCCTTGGCCAGCTTCAACTCTTCGTTGGCCTTTTCAGCGTCTTCTTTGGCGATCCGCAGTTGCTGGACAAACATGTGTCGGCGCAGGATGAGCCAGGAGTTTCTGATAAAGGCTTCCAGTTGTTGCAAGTCGTCTTCATAGTAAAGGGATTCTTTGTTAATCACCGCTGCTATGCAGACAAGGTGGTCTCTGTCAAACACGGGAGCCGAAATGAAGCGCATGATATCGAGCGCGCCGTTCAGGGACTGGTGCAACGGAAATAGCCCGTTGCCGTTTGCCAGACGGCGCCGTGCGGTACCCCCGTCGTCCACCAGAAGGCTGAACAGGTCTGCTGGCAGCCTTGTGCGCGGCAGGATGCCCGGGGCGACGCGCGCCTGCAGATCTCTGGACCAGACCGCGCGCCCGTCCTCGCCGCCTTCGACGGGAAAGAAAAGAACCCCGGCCTCACTCCCGGTCAGGTGGACCAGGCTCTCCATGACAAAATCAAGCACATCTTCCCTGGGAGCGCTGTCCATCTGGGTAAGCCGGTACAGGGCTTCAAGCCGCATTTCATTAAGGCTGGCGCGGCGTTCAGCGAGGATTTGTTCGGTGAGATCGCGGAACTGCGTCAGGACCGAAAGCACGCGGCCCTTTGGGTCGTACTCGGGCCAGAAGGAGTATTCACCCGTTACGGCATGGCCATATTTTGTGGGAAAGGTGACGATTTCCCGCACGGAAATCCCTGTATCAAAGACTCTGGTCACTTTTTCCCGAAAAAAATCGAGCTGTTCCGGGGGGATATAGAACGGAGCCGCATCCGGATCTGCTTGGCCCAGGACGGTGGCGCTGGTAAGATACCGGGCAACCTGGGGGTTGTTGAAAAGAGCGTCGAGTTGCCGGTCCATGCGGACGATTAGGTCGGGGGACCTGGCAAACAAGGCGTTTCCCTGGTCCAAGGTCTGGGAACCGTGTTGGAATTTGACATCCGACCGTAGCGTAGAAACATCGCAGATGGTCCCCATTACCTTGACGGGCTTTCCCCCCTGTCTTTCGGTGACGTGCCCTCGGCTAAGCAGCCAAACCCAGGTGCCGTCACCGCGCCTTACTCTGCGTAAAGTCTGGTATAGTTCTGTACGGTTTTCCGCGATGTCCCTGGCGGCATCCATCAAGGGGTCGAGGTCTTCAGTATGCACCAGCGGCCACCATTTGCTGTTGTTCGGACCGAGAATGCCATCGTCGTCATTTTGCAGTATGCGCTGCCATTCGCGGGAAAAAAAGATTGCGGCGGCCGGAATTATCCATTCCCAAAAGGCCATGCCTGGTATTTCCGGCCATTCGTCGGGATTCCACTGCCATTTCAGTCGGCTGTCCGCAATGCCGTCGCGTTCTGGAGATTTATAAAGCAACATGACCAAACTCCTGCGGTTGTCGGGTCAGCCCGGGTCGATTGTGCCTACGCTTTGTGATTATGTATAACACAACTGTTCAAGAATGCTCCAGTGAATATTTACCATTTCCTCTACCTGTTTCTGGAGTGCATTGAAGATTTTCAAAAACTTTGGAAAAAAGGCGGGTGCAACGACTTGCCAAAGAGGGAGTGTACGGTAATCCGCCTTTGCCTTTCGGTCAAATCGGACCAGACTCAGGTTGGGCAGACCACAACAATTGAACGGGTGAAGCCGTCCAAAAAAGTCCGACTCCACCCGCGTAAAACGTTGGCATGTACGTTGGTATAAAAATATATAAAATATTTTTATACCAATAATATCATATTATTATAAATAATCCATATCTCCGCCAAGGAAGACCTTTTTATGCAGGTAGTGTACTTTTACGGTACTCGACCGGAATAAAAAGGTCTTCTCGCAGGCAGAGGACAAGGAACACTAATCGGCGCTTCCTTTATTGCCCTTGCTTTCCTCACTGTCCTTGCTTTCTTCATTGTCCTTTTTCCCCTCCTGCACGGCCGTTTCTTCCGGAGGCGGCGGGTTGAAAAAGGATTTGAAGCGCCCGCGTCGTTCCCGCGCTTCTTGCTTTATGGCTTCAACCCGGCGGAACAGGGCAAAGTGTTTTTTGCGCTTGGAAAGCAGAATGCGCATGACAATATACAGCCCGATAACCACAAAGGGATAGCGAATGCTTATCTTCGGCCAGGGCAGGTTCCACAGGACGACGTCTTCAAAGCGTTTCGACATCCAGCCAAGGGCGAAGGGGAGGGGCCACAAGGTGGCGAAGCCGATGGTCGCCTGGCCGAAGAAGCTTTTGCCGAAATCTTCATGGGCCATTTTGTTGGCCGCAATATAGGCTTCCTTGTTGCCCGAGTGCAGGGCGTCAACGGAAAGGTTGTGATAGCGGACCATATTGTCCTGCATCGAACTGAAATAGCGGTGGTGCAGGAGGAACAGGACCGCTCCAGTCAACTCTCCGATGCTTATGGTATAGAAATTAAGAAGGATGACGCCAAGAAAAAAACCCAGGTACTCGTTTCCCGGCCAGCGGAACGGTGCGATGAGAAAAGCGTCGATCCAGTCATAAAAGCTAACGAAAATATCCATCAGAAAATTCTCCCCCGGAGCCCGTTCACACTACGTGCTATTTTGTTCTCTGCCAAGGAAAAAAAAAGACCATTTTATGCAGATGGCATACCCTTGGCCCCTTGACCGGAAAAGGTCTTCTGAAAGCGGGCGGAGGCAAAAGGGCGCAAGCCTGACAGGCCCTGGAGCGGATAATGCTTCAAATGCCCGCCCGGCGGCGGGCAAGGGCCGGTGTGCGGCGCTTCAATAAGAAAAACTTCCGGGCGGATGCCCGGAAGTTTTTCTTGTCTGTTTTTTCCAGCCGCTGCCTACCAGAGTCTGTAGGGGGTGAAGCCGCGCAGGATGTAGTTGATGCCCACGATAAAGGCAAGCAGGATGAAGAGGCGCTTCAGCCAGACGTCCGGCAGGTACTTGGCGGTCATGGGACCGATCCAGGAGCCGAGCACGATGCCGCCGAGCTCGATGCCGATCAGGGGCCAGTATACAGGAGTGCCGCCGGTCATGAAGGTGGTGATCGAGGTCACCATGCCCACGAGCACAGCAAAGGCCGAGGTTCCCGCCGCCAGATACATGGGCAGCTGGGAAATGCTGGTCAGGAAGGGCACCAGCAGAAAGCCGCCGCCCACACCGAGGAAGGAAGCGACAGAGGCGATGATGAAACCGCCCACGATGGGCAGAACGGTGTTAAAGGAGAACTCGACGCCGCAGAAGGTGAAGCGTACGCGGGAAGGCGTGATGCTGAGCACCTTGACCTTGGTTTGCACGCCTTCGGACACATGGCCCTTGGCGGCTTCTTCAAAGGCTTTGGCAGCGGCAGCGGCCTGCTTTTTCTTGGCGCGGGCGCCGGGGGTGGTTTCATAAAGCAGGTAGCAGCCAAGGCCGAGCACGAAGATACCGAAATAGCCCACGTAGTCGCGGAAGGATATCTTGCCCTGGGACAGGATGGGGGTAAGGATGGAGCCGGCCAGTGAGCCGATGCCCAGCGCAATGCCGAGCGGCAGCACAATCCGGCCCAAGGTCCAGTACTTGAAGGAAGATATAAGGGCGGAGCAGCCCACCAGCCACTGGTTGGACACGCGGATGGAGTCCGTGGCCAGCTTGTTCATGGGAGTGCCCTTGCCGAAACTGGCAGCATATTCGCCAAGGCCGAACACGCTGATGTGGCCGACAGAAGCCATAACGCCGCCAAAAGCGCCCACGGTGGAGAATATCCAGCCTACCCAGATGGCCCAGCCAAAGGCAAGGATCGGGTTGGGATCAGGCGCGCCGGGGATGCCGAGAAAGCCGGTGGGCTTGCTGTGATCAAGCTTGCCGTCTTTGGTGGCGGCGTCAATGGCGACTTTGAGGCGGCTGGCCTTTTCTTCCGTCGCGGCGGCCGGTGCTTTGTCAGCGGGAGCGGCCGGGGCCTTTTCCGTTACAGCCGGGGCTGCTGCCGCCCCCTGGGCCGCGCCGGCGTCGGTGGCGGATTCCGCCGCCTGACCGAGGGGGGCGCTCAGGCCAAGGAGTAGAACGAAAATCAGCAGCATTGGCAGTTTGAGAAAAATACGCTGTGTCACTGTGATCTCCAATGTTAAGGGTGTTGCACTAACATTGCATTACGCTGGGCTATTGGGTACAGGACGCGCAGGGGTCCTCGCCGGATTCCACACTCTTGAAAATGATAAGCGGACAGTTTTTGCAGATATCGCCGCCCGGGAAGGGGTCGCCGGGACGGGTGATGGAACTGGAGCCGGAACGTTCAATGCGCTGCAGCAGCCGCTTGACCGTGGCTTCCAGGTGTTCCGCCGGGATAAAGGCGTTGACTTCGCCGCGTTCGGTTTTGCCGGCGTTGTAGCTGCCGGAGCACGCGGGGCAGAGGTTGAAGCTTTTTTCCAGCCAGGTGAAGGCGGTTCCGCCGCAGGCGGAAGAGCTCATGGTCACGCAGGGACGCAGGGGGTGCGTGTTCGTGGCCGCCATGTAGTCAATGGCCAGGTGGTAGGACTGCATGTTGTCGCAGTAGAAATGGATGACATGGGGCTTGACCACAGCCTTGCCAAGGGGACCGACGGCAATGGCCTTGAGGGAGTTCAGGGGCATGCGCGGCTTGGAACGCAAGAAACGCTCGGCCTGGTCCAGATCGACACAGTACTTGATTTGGGACTTGATTTCCTTCTCGTCAATGTCCTTCCAACCGAAGCTGACCTGCCCGTTGGAGCAGCCCAGGGTCTCCTTGGTGCCGATAACGGTTTTTCCCTGCATGCGGGCGGCGATTTCCCACTGACAGTAGGTCAGGGGCTTGACGGGAACAACGTGGGGTGTCTTTTTCTTGAAATCCTCAACCTCATCATCGGTAAAAAGCCAGGTGACAGCAATGGGATGATGATACAGGCGCAGCTGATCCATAAGGATCTTTTCCATTTCCTGATAGCTGAGAGACATTTCTCCTCCCTGGTCTGAGTGTTAGTTGAAAGCGGACATGCAATCCCGACTCTGTGCCGTTCCGCCCCTGTTTGTGAAAAAGGCGGTTTGCACATACAGAACGCAGTTCCGCACAGACTCTCGCTTTCGTCTTTTCAATGCGCGCATACTATGAAAAGAACGAAAGCCATTGTGCGACAGCAAATTTGCTTGCCGCAGGCTTTGCTAATTATACGCCAAAGACACACGAGCTTCTTTCGCCGGTGCCAGGACGTAACTCTGGTCATTTATGGAAAGCGGCGCGATTATCGCATATGCGCCGAACGCTTGGTTACTACATGCCGCAAAAAACCGGCAAGCGTCAGATACTGTGGGCGCTCGCAAGTCACAGAAGCCTTATCCCTTGTGTTGCTCTCACGCGGCTTGCTTTTCCCAGAAGAATATTCCCTAGAAAGGGCGGTACGCTTCCGAGATAAATGCACCATACAAGAAAGGGAAAATAAAAGGCAAGGGAAAACACCGTAAGTGAAATAAATAACACGCGATAAAGCAAGCAGGGGGTGCCAATAATTTAAGGCAATGTTATCCTGTGGTTATCTGCATAGTTTGATTTATGTGTATAAATTGAAAAGGTGCAAGTGAAAAAAGATACTAGCCAGGATTTTGCACGAAGCGCAAAATCCGGCGGCCCCTTGCGCCGGCAAGCGGCCCGCAAGAGGGCAGCGCAGCCTGCCTTTAGAGTATCACAACTTTTAAAAGTTGCAATGCTCCGCAAGGATTTGAGGATAAATCCTTGCGGAGCAATTACATTTTTTCAAAGTGAATTCGCTCTGGAAACAGTACCGCAAAAAAGGCGGGACCAACTCAGCGGCCTTTGGCGGAAAGCTGCCTGGCCGAGATCTGGGCAAGGACGCGCAAACGCTTGTCAACCATGCTGTACAGGCTGTTTTCCGAGTATGTTCCATTTTTGCGTAAGCGCCCGGAAGGTATCCCGGTGAGGATTTCCATGGCTTCGGTGATGTGCGTTACCGGGTAAATATGGAATTTTCCGGCGCGGACCGCGTCGATCACTTCGTCACGCAAAAGCGTGTGGCTGATATTGTCCCGGGGCATGATCACCCCCTGTTTTCCGCTCAAGCCGTGGCGTTTGCATACTTCAAAGAATCCTTCGATTTTTCGCGTCACGCTGCCCACAGCCATGATATGCCCGGATTGCGCCACCGCGCCCGTAAAGGCCAGGCTCAGGCGGATGGGAACATCGGCCAGGGCGGACAGCAAGGTGGCCAGTTCCGCCCCTGAGGCCGAGTCGCCCTCTATCCCCGCGTAATTCTGTTCAAAGCCCAGGCTGCCGGTCAGCACAATGGGCTTGTTGTGCGCGAAGGCTCCGACCAGATAGCTTTTAAGGATCATCATGGCCTTGGTGTGGATGGGCCCGCTGAGCTTGGCGTCGCGCTCCAGATCGATGATGCCCCCGGAGCCTACGCCCACCGTGCAGGATATCTGATGCGGCAGCCCGAATTCAAAGTCTCCGAACATGCTCACGGCCAGCCCGTTTGCCATGCCCACGGCCTCGCCGCTGGTGGCAACCTTGATGATGCCCCGATCATACTCCTCCATAAAACTTTCTTCCACGAGGCTGGAGCGGAAGTAGCGGGCGCGCAGGGCCTTGTTCAGGATTTTTCCTGTGACCAGCTCATTTTTTTCCAGGGCGGCATAGGTGGAAGCCTCCACCATGAGTTCGCGCAGCAAAGGGTATTTGAGCGAAAGTTTCTGCTGATCCTCAATGATGCGTGAGCCGAAATCCACAAGCCCCGCCAGGGCAGCGCGGTCAAAGTGCAGCAGGGCGTCGTCATCAATAATCCTGCGGATATGCGACAAATAGATGCGAATGCCGGCGCTGTTGCGCTGCATGTGTTCGGTCAGGTGGGCCTTGATCTTGAACAGCTTGCTGAAGCGGTCATCCGCCGCCAGCATCATTTCGTACAGCTCCTCCTTGCCGATGAGGATGAGCTTGAGAGAGAGCGGCACTGCCTCGGGGTGCAGCCCCTTGGCCTTGCTGCTGTCTTCTTCCCCCGAATCCTCCACCCGTGAAATGCCGGAACGCATGGCCCTGATCAGCGCTTCCCAGGCGGTGGGATGCTGCAGGATGTCTTCAAGATGCAGCACAAGATAGCCGCCGTTGGCCTTGTGGATGCTGCCCGCCTTGATCAGGGAGAAGTCGGTGACCAGGGCGCCCATTTCCGCTTCGCGCTCTATGCAGCCCATGAGGTTGGACAGGGTGGGGTGATCGTCAAAAATGAGCGGGGCGCCCACGGTTTTCGCGTTGTCTACGAAAACGTTGACGTCATAGCGGCCGCCAAGGTCCTCGGGCGCCGGACCTTCATGCGGGAACAGGGGGGAGTTCTGGCGCGAGTTCGGCGGCGCTCCCTGCATATCCGGCGGCAGGAGCACGTCCAGGTGCTCAAGGGTATCGGAGCGCAAGTTTTCAAAAAAGCGGCGCAAGCCATCATTGTCGCAGCTTTGCAGGATTTTTTCCGCCAGCGGGTCAAGAATGCCGGCCAGGACCGAGTCCACCAGTTCGCGTTCCAGGCGGCGCTCCTGCTCGTGAAAACTCTGCTCCATTTTGGCCAGTTTGCGCAGGTACTCCGAAATGGGTTGCATCAGGCTGTCGCCCCTGCTTTTCAACTGCGCGCGCAAGCCGGATTCAAGGCTGTCATATTCCTGTTCGTTCAGGCGTTTGCCTTCAACCAGCGGGTACAGGGTCATGCTCCCCGCTTCATCCAGCCCGAGGTTGAAACCCTGCGCGCTCGCCAGCCGGTTCATGCGCTGGAGCATATTTTCGCGCCGGGTCTGAAAGCTGAGCAGCATGGAACTGTGCCGGCGCAGGTAGGCGTTGCTTTCCAGACGCTGGGCAACCTCTTTTTGAATGGCCGCAAAAGCTTTGGTCAGCTGCTTTTTCAGCCTGCGCCCGTAGCCGGCGGGCAGGGTGACAAGGCAGGGGCTGTCGGGGTCGGAGAAGTTGTATACATAGACCAGATCCGGCGGAGTGAGTCCCTTTTTGGCCCGTGGTCCGAGAAAGTCGCGCAGAAGAAAGCTGCGGCCAAGGTCGGCCTCGCCGGCCACATAAATGTTGAAGCCGCTGGCGCTGATGCTCAAGCCCAGTTCCAGGGCCTCCAGAGCCCGCTGCTGGGGAGAATGGCGCTTGCCGTTGCGGGGGATGGCCCTGCTGTCCGCATGGGGGATACGCTCCGGCGGCAGGCAGGCCCGGAGTTTGTCGGCCGGTAATGGACGATAGTCTTTCATATGCTTCCCGTTTCGTACAGTTCAGCCAGAATTGCCGCTCCGCCCGAATCCTTGATGTGCAGCGCCAGATCGCGCCCCAGGCGCTCCGCTTCCGAAGCCTTGCCGCTCATGCTCTTTCTGATGACGCGCGTACCGCTTACATCCGCTACCAAACCCTCAAGGCGGATCAGGCTGTCCGCTGAAAAATCCTGTCCGGACGAGGCGCAAGGGGGCGAATCCTCATCCAGCCGGGCATAGGCCGCTATGGGCGTCTGGCAGCCGCCTTCCAGGGCCGCGAGAAAGGCGCGTTCGGCGCTGACGCAGGCCTGGGTCGGGCCGTGGTTGAGCGGCCGCAGCAGTTCCAGCAGATCCTCCCGCTCGGCCATAAGTTCTATGCCAAGGGCGCCCTGGCCCGATGCGGGTAAAAAGTCGGGAGGGCTCAGGGGGAACATGTGCGGCGCGGTCAGCTCCAGGCGTTTCATGCCGGCGGTGGCCATGACGATGGCGTCAAACTCGCCGTCCAGGAGCTTGCGCATGCGGGTATTGACATTGCCGCGCAGGGAAAGGACCGTGAGATCCGGGCGCAGGGCAAGAAGCTGGGCCTGCCGGCGCAGGCTGCTTGTGCCGACTTTCGCAGCCCTGGGCAGCGAGTCCAAATCCGGAAAGCGCGCGCTCAAAAGCAGATCCGCCGGGTCCTCGCGCCTGGGGACGGCGCCAAGGGTCAGCCCTTCGGGCAGCTTCATGGGCACGTCCTTCATCGAGTGCACCGCGATATCAGCCCGGCCGTCAAGCAGGGCCTCTTCGATCTCTTTCACGAAAAGGCCCTTGCCGCCGACTTTGGACAAGGGTACGTCAAGAATGATGTCCCCCTTGGTCTTCAGTACAAGCAGCCTGTATTCCAGCCCCGTCCGCTCCCTGATCCGGGAGCCGATATGCTCCGCCTGCCATAAGGCAAGCATGCTGCCGCGTGTGGCAATGGTAAGGCTTGTCATGAGGAACATCCTTGGAAAAAAACAGCGCCGCGTCATGGCGGTCTATGGGGCCGATGGCGCGGGCGTTCTGTTTGTGAAGCGTGTTGTACCGCGAAAGAACAATCCCCGGCAGGGGGCGGGCGTGTAAATACGCCCTGTTATTTGCAGCCGGCGCAGCTCGTGGCTGTGCAGCCTCCGCAGGCGCTTTTGCCGCCTGCGGACGGATAGCTCACCGTCTGCCCGGCCCGGGAGGGGGCGGGCATGTGCAGGCAGGCGCATGAGAGCAGGCGCGTTGTCTCCCCGGCGCCGCAAGCGGGGCAGGGCGGATTTTCATCGCCAAAAACGAGTTCTTCAAATTCCTTTTCACACTTGGTGCATTTGTATTCATAAATGGGCATGGCGTGTTCCTTTTTACCGGCAGTGCCGCCTATTCGGGCATCCGTGCGTTATCGGCCAGATAGGGCGCGAGGGCCGCGACATTTTCAAACAGATAATAATCAGTCAGGCCGCAAAGTACATGGCCGACAGTGATATGTACTTCCTGCACAAGGGCGGTGCTTTCGCCCTCAACCGCGAGCACTATGTCGCACAGGGCGGCCATTTTGCCGCCTCCCTTGCCGGTGAGGCCAAGGGTGGTCACCGAGCGTTCCCTGGCCGCTTCAAGGGCCAGGAGAATGTTTTCACTATTGCCCGAGGTGGAAAGGGCGATGAGCATATCTCCGGCCTTGCCCAGAGCCTGCACCTGTTTGGCAAAGACCAGGGAAAAGCCGAAATCATTGCCGATGGCCGTAAGGGCCGAGGTATCCGTTGTCAGGGCGATGGCCGGCAAGGGCGGCCTGTCCATTACAAAGCGGTTCACGAATTCGGCCGCCAGGTGCTGGGCGTCTGCCGCGCTGCCGCCGTTGCCGCACAGGAGTATCTTGTTGCCCCTGGCGATTGTGACCGCCATGCGTTTGCCGAGCAGGGCGATGGCGGCGGCTTCTTTTTCAAAAAAACGGCGGCGCAGGTCTGCGCCCGTTTCCGCATGATCCAGAACAGAGGCGATGGCTTTGTCGTTCATGTGCGTGCTGTGTTGCTTGTTTTGACGCGCCGTTTTCGGTACAGGAGCCGCCGGCGCTCGCGGGCTTTTTAGCATATAAAAAAGCGCCGAACAAAGCAAATTTCACTGGCCGGCCGCCGGGGCGGCCCCGATCAGCACTCGTTCAGGATGGAAAATGAAAAATTGCCCGAGCCGTCGTCATTTACCGCATAGCGCAAACGCTCCAGCACCGTGTTGGCGCTGTCAAAGGTGAGCACGCGCGGGGTGAGCGCGCAGAGTTCCCTGGGGCTTTGCAGATATTCCGAGGCGCAGATTATCAGCGGATCCCCACGCTGACAGGTGCGCGCCGCCGCTCCGTTCAGGATGCAGCAGCGTGATCCGGGTTTTCCGTGAATAACATAGGTGCTGAGGCGCTCCCCGTTATTCTTGTTCCAGATTTCCACAAATTCCAGGGGATAGATGCCGGCTTCGCGGCAGATTTCAGGGTCCAGGGTAATGGAGCCGTGATAGTCGAGTTCCGCGCCCGTGACGCGGATGCCATGCAGCTTTGCGCGTACTACTTTGAACATGGGGGTATCCGGGATGCCTGTTGTATGATGCTATACCGCCCGGGTATCTCAGTATGGCAGATCCCGGCGTATTCTTCGGTCAAGTTCGCTCTGGTACACGCGGCCGAGGCTGTCGCCGCGCTCCTTCATCCAGCTTCTGAGATCTGTCGTTCCCGGGCCGGTTTTGCCCGGAATATGCAGGGTGTCAGCCATAAGCCCTTGTATTTCTTCGTGAGTGACAAAGGTATCACCCACGGCCTTGCCAATGAGCCAGGCGGCCGCGTGGGCCGCTTTGGGCGCAAGGGGCAGCAGACGCCGTTTGACGCCGATGGCGGCGGCTACAGCCAGGATCAGGTCCCGGTAGCTGAAATCCTCGGGGCCGAAGGCGTCGATACGGCTGTTCCGCCTGCCTTTGCCCTGCTCCTGCATGATGGCCGCAAGATCGTCCACAAAGATGGGGCAGATATGATAGTTGCCGTCGCCAAAAAGACAGAACACGGGAAAACGCCGCAAAGCCCAGGCAATGTTGTTGATCAGGATGCCCTCGTCGCCAAAAAGCACCGCGGGGCGGACAATGGCGTGGCACAGCCCGAAATCTTCCAGCGCTTTTTCAAGATGGCCCTTGGCGCTGAAGTATTCCAGCGGCGACAGGCGATCGGCGTTGCTGATGCTGACATGCACCACCCGCTCCACCCCGGCCTTTTTGGCCGCTTCAAACAGGATCAGGGTGTTGCGCACGGCTTCGGAATGGGTGAAGCGGCTGTGATTGAAGCGCACCCAGTAGGTGTTGTACAGGACGCTCACATCGGCAAGGGAAGCGGCCAGGGCCTCGGGCCTGTCAAATTGAAATGGCCTGGCTTCTATTTGGCCGCCAAAGGGATTGGGGCGGTCGGGGGAATTGGTCAGGGTGATTACCCGTTCCCCCTGGTCGAGCAGACGGCGGGCAAGGTATTTGCCGGTAAAGCCGAAGGCGCCTGTCACGGCATGGGCCTTTTGTCCGGCTGCGCTGGGGGAGTTCTGTGCGCTCATGGTGCTGTGCTCCTGTATGACACACCCGGGCGGAGCCCAAAAAAACGCCGGAGCGGAACGCCTTTTCCGGTCCGAGGGCGGAGTGGGAAGCTCTTTGCCCGATTATACACGCTTGCGCTCCGGCGGCAAGGGGGCGCATTGCCGCGTGTCGCAAGCACATGATATGCCTCCGGCGGC
>JAJDJN010000318.1 GCA_030267245.1 Desulfovibrio sp. OttesenSCG-928-A18 | reverse complement strand
GGCCGTCATAAGTGAAGCTGCCGCTCCAGCCCTCACGTTCGAGTTCCTCGAATACGAACCAGCCCATGCCGGCAATCAGGCGGTTGCCGTCCTGATTCCTTACTCCCAGCAGATTTGACAAGGCATCGGTATTGATGACATCGGCAAAAATGATGTTATCTCCGTCTCCGCCCACGATGTAATCCGAACCGACCGCCGCGCCTTCCAGTTTGCCGGCGTTTTCCACAGCGTCCCAGATTTCGGAAGCGTCTTTTGTATCAATGCCCTGACCGGTTTTATCAAGGGCGTTGATGGCGATTATGGAGTTCTGGTATAGCGAACTCTCCTGTTCTCTCAGCGCGATGCCTATTGCCCGTATATCGGAATGCTCTCTGAGATAGGCATAATAGCCTCCATTATTCAAAGCGGCCTGCAACGCGGTATTAAATGTGGTTTCATAAATGCCCTTGTCAATAGTGCTGTTGGGCTGCCCATCGGATAGGAAAATGGTTTTGTTGGTGGCGTCCGCCAACGGTTTGTCATAAAGACGCCCCTGCAGCCATTGTGAAGCCAGCGCGATCCCCGCTTCATAGGTGGTAGTCCTGTTATCGGCGCCCCAGGTGCCAAAGTCCAGATACTGCTCCAAAAGGGTATTCGTGACCAAAGCCATGCGTTGTTCAAGCGTCATATCCTTGGTAAACTGAATGGTTTTGGGGTCGCGGGCTTTGGAGTAGAAAGCTACCAGGCAAACCTTGATATCTGATCCTTCTTCTTTGGCATACTGCACCAGCATATTTTTCACGGCTTCTTTCATATACCACATGCGGGTTTGGGGCAGGCCGTCATATTCGGTCATACTCTTGGAGTAGTCCATAATGAAGGTCACGTTCGTCGGGTCTTGAACCTTGCCCGCGCCGCCAGCATCGCCTATGATCACGTCATTGCCCTTGCCGCCGATGAGCTGCCCGGTGCCGCCCCCTTCATGCCAGGGGTTATTGTTGTCGTAGCTGTTGTCGTCATTGGTGCCCACGGATATCTTGCCTGGGTGCACCTTCACGGTCATGGTGTCGGAAGCGCTGTCGCCATCCGCATCCACCACAGTGATGGTAAAGAGATCGGTAATCTCGTTGTTTACCTGAGACTCTTCTTTTGCCGTATAGGAATAACGCCAGGTGCCGTTATCATCCCATACCTTGAGGGTGCCGCCGCTCTGATCATTTATGATCGCGGGCGAGGCCGTTGTGCCTGCGCTTATGTCAACCCCGTTGATGCTGATGGATACAATACCGTCCGCGTTTTCATAGATATCCAAAGTGCCCGTCATGGTGCTGCCAGCGCCGATGTCATATGCGTCTTCCGGCGTATCTCTGAGGCTGTCTATGAACTCCACTTCGGGCGCATCGTCGTAAACGCTAAGCTGTATGGTGGCGTTGTTTTGTACTCCATCCGCCGATATAGCCGTTATGACAATTTCACGTTCCTTCAGCACCTCGTCCGTGGCCGTGCCCGTAGCCCCGTGGGTCTGGGCCGTTTCAATGTGGTATTCGTATTCAACCCGCACCTTGTCACCATTGGACAGCACATCCTTGATGGTCAGGATGCCGTGGTCGAGCCTGAATTCGGCCGGATAACCCTGGCCCGTCAGCAGTTCCACATTCCGCCCGCCGATGTTCAAGGTAATGGTGCCGGGCTCGGCGCCGTCAAAGTCCACCAGAAAATGCGAACTGCCGGTCTTCTCGGAGCCGTCACCCATGACCAGACCCTTTTCGGACACGCTGTAGTCGCCGGAATTCAGGCTCGGGTCATCGTCAAAGACGATGTTCACATCGCCCGCAAAGCTCAGGCTGAAGCTGGCGGTGGAGGCGTCCCCTTCCGCGTCGCGGATGGTGTAGGTGAAGACATTGTCCAGCGTCTTTCTGGGCAGGTTCACGCCGGCTTCGGGTATAAAGTCGTAACTGCCGTCAGGCCCAATGTACATGACCCCGAGCTTGACGTTCCCGTCCATTACGTTCACGGTCCAGTAGTT
>JAJDJN010000317.1 GCA_030267245.1 Desulfovibrio sp. OttesenSCG-928-A18 | reverse complement strand
ACACCAGGGAGCAGCCATGCAAACACATGCGAACCAAAGCACAGATAGCGCGGGCTTTTTGCGCCGTTGCCGGATCGGCTGCGCCTTTGTGCTCGCCCTGGCCGCTTTTGCCATGCTCTTTGTCGGCCTGGGCCTTGCCCGTTTTCTCCCGCTGCCCGGTGAAGCCGTGGCCGAATCAGCCGAGCCGGAGCGCCGGCAGCCACCGGAAAGCCTCGTGTCCCCCGAGCGCGCCCGTTTATTGCAATCCAGTGTGGACAGCGTGGCTCTGGGGCTGGGCAAGGCCCTGGCCGCAATGGAAGAACCGGAAGCGCGGCGCGAACTTCTGTCCCGCGCCTTGAGCGCCCTGACCTTTGAACTGGGCGGCGGCGTATACTTCACAGCCTGGGAAGGCACGCGGATGCTGCACTCCCCCCTGAGCCCCGATACCGCCTATCTGGATTTCGCCCAGGCCCTTGACCGGCGCGGCGTGTCCTTTGTGCGCGAAATGGAACGCACCGCCGCCAGGGGCGGCGGCTTCATCACCGTGACCCTGCCCCGGCAACTGCCGTACCGGCTGCCGTCAAATCCCGTTTCCAACGCTGCCGGGGGCGGCATCCAAGCCGCCCCGCAGCCGGGAGCGGGCGCATACCCGCCCTTTGCCCACGCGGTCAGAGGCCCTGTGATCCCGGGCTCCCCGTCCCCCTGGACCGGAGCCCCGGTATTGCGCATGGCAATCGCGCCCGCACCGGGCGCGGCGGACAAGGCGGACAATGGGCCGCCAATGGAGCCGGAAGCAAAAAAAGCACCCCGTTCCGTTATTCCGGCGCAAGGCACCTGGCGCGCGGACCATAAGAGCCGGCATCAAGCTCTTCTCTTTATCTACAGCGCAAACCAACCCCTGAGTCTCAGCAACAAAGAAAGCGTGGCCAAAAAGCGCGGGCGCCAGATGCCGCCGCCAACACCATCGTGCCCCGCCGCCCTGCCCGGCCCCATGCCGTCCGGCCAAGAAACTGTCGCCGCCATGGCCGGCGGCGAAAAGACCCCGGACGCCGAACCCGGCACGCGGGACATCTTCGGGGAACGGCATGGCCGGACCTTGAACCCGAACAGCGTTCACGACTCCCGGCCCGGGCAGGCCATGTTCTGCCCCCTGCGGACGCAAGACTCCACGTTGCCCGTCCGGAAGTTCGCCGCAAGCGCCGGAATGACCGGGGCGGAAATGACCGGGGCGGAGGATCTCACGGCCGGGACGGAGCTCTTCGCCCCCCTGCCCGAAGCGGGTCTGTGCGCCATCGCCCCGCTGCAAGGCAAGGGCGGCGGCCCGACTGGCAACGAAGCCGGCAACGAAGCAGGCAGCGGAGCCGGCAACCCGACCGGCGGCAAAGCCGGGCGAGCTTCCGTATTCCAGAACAGCGCGGCCCATCTGGCGGCAAAGCAGAGCTTTTCCCCGGACGGACAACAGATACTGAACCGCGCGGCGCCCGTAGCCGCGACTGACGGCCTGGCCGGAAAGCGCAAGGAGCGGGCGCCGGCCCCCCTGCCGCCAGCGCGGGCGGAAAAGAACGCGGCTGACAAAGGCCGGGCAAACGCATCGCTGCCAGGCAACGGCCAAATGCCGGCCGGCGGCGAAACGGCCGGCGGCGCGGATGCGCCGAACGCCGGACTTAGGGGCAAACGACCGCGTATTTTCAGCACCCGCGCCCGGAACCATGTTGAGGAAAATGACCCGGGCTACACCCTGGTAATGGACAAACGGCCCGTTGAACAGGTCATCTACGTGCGCCGGCTGCCCGACAGCGACTGTCATATCGCGGCCTTCATGCAAGGACACGATGCGGCCATGGAACTGGCCCTCATGTCCTGCGCCCCGGAGCCCGGCTTCTCGCCGGTGTGGATGGAGCCGGCCTTCAACCCCGACCAGAGCGCCAGGGATATGTTTGACAGGGGGCTGTGCGTCTCCGGCTTTTCTCTGGCCGGCCTGGCCGGTCTGCTCATGGTCCCCTCGCGCAGAAGGGGGCATGCCTCC
>JAJDJN010000316.1 GCA_030267245.1 Desulfovibrio sp. OttesenSCG-928-A18 | reverse complement strand
CCTTTCCCAGGCCTTTTCGCATTTTCATCTTCGGCGGCGGGCATGTGTCAAAGGAACTGGCAGCCATCGCCCTTGGAGTGGATTTTCAGGTCACGGTCATGGACGACCGGCCTGAATTCACCGATGCCCGGCGTTTTTCCGGGGCCGAAACCGCGCTCTTGCCCTCGCTGACAGAGGAGGACGCGGCGCGCTTTTTATCCGGCAGGAATATCGGCGACCGGGACGGCATGGTCATTGTCACGCGCGGGCATGCCTTTGACCGTGACACCCTGGCCGCGGCCCTGCGCACCAAAGCTGGCTATATCGGCATGATCGGCAGCAAGAGCAAACGCGCCGCCGTGTACGCCAATCTGGAACAGCAGGGCGTTGCCAGAAAGCGCCTGGAAGACGTTTATTCCCCCATCGGACTCGCCATCGGCGCGGATACCCCGCAGGAAATAGCGGTCAGCATCGCCGCCGAACTGATACTCTGGCGCTCCACAAAACAAAAGGCCGACGCGAACTGAAACTAACGCATCACACACTATGGACACATACACGCAAACACAGCGCCGGCTTGCCGACTATCCTTTGAGCGGAGTGGTTCTGGCCGCCGGCTTCTCCTCGCGCATGGGCGGCGAGCCCAAGGCCCTGCTGCCTTTTGGCGGCTCCACCCTGCTTGGCAATGCCCTCAAAGCCCTTGGCCTCGCCGGAGCGCGATCCGTGCGCGTGGTCACCGGCCACGCCCCTGACGAGGTTGGGCGCGAAGCGGAAAAAGCCGGGGCCGTCCCGGTGTACAACCCCGACTTCGCCCAGGGCATGTTCAGTTCCGTTTGCGCCGGGCTTACGGACATCTTTCGGGAATGGGAAGAAGCCGCCTGCTCCGGAGAGTTCGGCGTACTCGCGCCGCTGCCCGCTGTATTTCTGCTGCCCGTGGACTGCGCCCCCGTCCGCCCCGGCACCCTTTGCGTCATGACCAGGGTCTGGGAGGAACACAGCCGCAGACTCGGCCCCAGACTCATGAAAAATGCCATGATCATCCCCTGCTTTGGCGGCAAAACCGGGCACCCGCCCCTCATCGGCAGCGGCCATATCTCCCCCATCCTGCTCTGGCAGGGTGACGGACAATGGCAGGATCAATGGGGCTGGCGCGGCGGTCTGCGCAACTACATCGCCACCTGGCTGCGCCCTGACGCGGCGGAACGCTTCATGCACGGGCTCGCCCCCCTGGAGCTCTGCATCCCTGTGGCCGGCCCCGGCGAAAAGCACGGCGAGGACGCAAACCGGGGACCGTCGCCCCACGCCCCGGGCGCAGGAGCCACGGACCCGGCCTTGGCCGATACCGACCTGACGCCAGCGGATTCGGCCCTGACGTCCGAGGCTCCGGCCAGAGCGGGGCAGCCCGCGCGCGAAGGCGGCAAAGTGCCTTTTCCGCTGCTGGCGGCGCCGGTCCTGCACCCGGAGCACCCTGTGTTCTTTCTGCCCCTGCCCGATTCCTGCATCCTGTCCGACGTGGACAGGCCCGAAGATTACGATGCCGCGCTGCGCTTCTACGCCGTCACAAACAAACTCGGCCGCCCCGTCCCTGAAGAGGCCTGGGAATGGCTGCGCTGCTCCGGACTGGAAAAGGGCAAACTCCTGCACAGTCTGAAGGTAAGCCTGGGCGCCCTGCGCCTCAGCCTGGCCATGGCCGCCGCCGGCCAGGAAGTGGAGCCGGAACTGGCCGTCTGCGCCGGGCTCGTGCACGACGTGGCCCGCAACTGTCAGGTATGGGACCGCAAATGCAAGGACCACGCCCGCAAGGCCCAGGAACAGGCCCGCTTGCTCGGCTGGCCGGAACTGGCCCTGATCATCGGCGCGCATACCGTGCTGCCCGACGTCCTGCTTGACCGCCTGGGCATCGCGCTCAGAGACGTGCCGGTGCGCTGCGCCCTGCGCGAGGACTGCGACCCGGATCGGAACAAGGCTGCGCACGCGGCCGGCGCCAAAGAACAAAAGGACGGGGAAAGCCTTGAAGACGCCTACGC
>JAJDJN010000315.1 GCA_030267245.1 Desulfovibrio sp. OttesenSCG-928-A18 | reverse complement strand
ACATTATGAACCGGCCATTTACAGCAAAACATATACATGCTTTGTTCAAACGGTCCTGGCGCGTACAGAATGCAAAAGGCGGTCTTGCGATGTATTCTATATAATAAACATGCCTTTAAGGCATTCAAGGCGAGGATGATGTATCAGATTATCTCAGGCGGGATGCTTAGTTACAGAGTAACATGGAAGGAAAAAATGCACGGAAGATCAAAATTCCGAAGAATAAATTCCTTTCAGCGATACATAAACATTTTACCATAGATATTGTCAATGCTTTTTGTTCCAGTTTTGTAATCTGGCGTAAAATCCGGGCTAAGGAAGCGCCGATTAATAAGGATTTTTGTTCTCTGCCAAGGAAGGCAGATTCCGGGCGGAGTCGGCCCGGCAAGCTATCCTTATTTTTTGCGGGAAAAAGTATCTATAATATCTTGTAAAAATAAATTGTTCAGCTTCATCTGCAAACGCTCGGCGGTCCGCAGCAGGGCGGCGCTGGTGCAGCAATCCCGCTGCCGTGGGCAAATGTCCGCTTTGTCGCCGCAGCACACATTCAATTCAATGCCTTCGTCAAACCAGAGAATAAGTTGCCCGAGGCTTACCTCGGACAGGGGGACTTTGAGATGGATGCCCCCTCTCGGGCCGACAAAACCTTGCGTTACGCCGTGCTTTTTAAGAACGGTGTGCACCAGTTCGACCGTACGCAGGGTAATGCCCGTGGTGCCGGACAAGGCGGCAATGGAAACCGGCCCGGCAGCGCCGCCAAGTTCAAACAGGATTCTGACCGCATAGCGTGTATTGGGGGAAAGTTTCATATTGCTTCTTGCCCGGTCATGGTTGCAATCGTACTCTGTCGCTTGACGTACAGAGCTGTGGTATATGCGGCTGGCTGTTATTGTTTGCCGATTTAGACCCAGCCAATTTCGGAAAACAGAATGGGAACAAATGCCATCTGTTGTACACGATGAATGCCAGCGCGCCTGTTTTTCGGCGCTCATGCGCGGACGGTTCCGCTTGTTGCATTGCAGTATCTCTCTTGCAAAAATCAATTTCCTGTTTAGTATATACATTTATATATGGCCTGACAAGGCAGGCGCAAGGCGGCTCTGTATGCGCCCGGGATCCAGCGGTACTGCTTTGAAGCATACAGGATTTTCGGCCCTAATCTGAATATTGCACAACGCCGCATATATGTTGCTTTATATCGTAAAGCAGGATATTGCACTATGTATGTGTATTGCCGGTTGCGGTAAAAGCCGGGTAAGCGAAAATGAAAAGAGATGCGAATTGGAAAAAATAAATTTTACTTGAACTTGAAAATGAAATTCGATATCATTAAAACTTGGAGCAGACGCAAGAAGCGTGAAAGCGTGAGTGCTCAGAGCCAAGGCCGTTATCGGCTCTTCAACAGTAAAGTCGGCGGCACAACCCAATGGAGAAGAAAGATGGCGTCAGCATTGATCGTGTATGGTTCCACAACCGGAAATACGGAATACGTGGCAGGGCTGGTCGAGCGCGTTCTCGCGGATAACGGAGCTTGCGTGAAAAAACTGGACGCCTCCAATGCGCAGCCCCAGAATCTGTGCGAAGGCTTTGATCTGGTGCTGTTCGGTTGTTCCACATGGGGAGACGACAGCATTGAACTGCAGGACGATTTCATTCCCCTTTTTGAACAGTTCGACAGTATTGGCGCAAGCGGCAAACGCGTGGCCGTCTTCGGCTGCGGCGACAGCGGTTATACCCATTTTTGCGGAGCTGTTGACGCCATTGAGGAAAAGCTCGAATCCCTGGGGGCCAAGGTAGTGGACACCCTGAAGATTGACGGCGATCCGCAGCCGGAAAAAGAAGAGATCGAAGGCTGGGCGAAGCAACTCGCGGCTGGCCTGGCCTAGCCCGTATATTTCATGAGTTTCCGGAGCTGCCGCCCCGAACCCCCTCATTTCCGGCAAAGGACGCTTTGCGTTCTTTGCCGGCATATTGGGGGTGCAGGGGATTCAATCCCCTGCTGGGGGAGTCT
>JAJDJN010000314.1 GCA_030267245.1 Desulfovibrio sp. OttesenSCG-928-A18 | reverse complement strand
GCTCACAAATGGGGGTCAAGGGGCCCGCACCTGCCCGGCATCTAGCCTTTGCTGGTGAACATAAGCAGCAGATGAAGCGGCCAGACGCTGGCCTGCCATACACTGGCGCCGACAAGTTCCAGTATTGCGCGCCAGGCCATGGGGCTGCTCCAGCGGCTGACAATGAGTACCAGAGCGGCGATGAGCACCGTCATAAAATAGCCGGCAAGAAAACGCAGGGCACCTTGCGAAATGGGCAGCTTCATATGCTCGCCTCAATGAGTAGGGAAGGTGTTGGGACGCTGTGGCTTTTTTTTCTGGTGTTCGCGCCCGGTGCTCGGCAAGGGTTCACAGCCATTCCGAGCGACAGCGCAGATCCAGGGAGCGCAAGGCCGCCGGGGTGCTTGCCCGCAGTTCGGGCGTTGAGGCGCGCCGACTGCCGGTGACAAAGCGCCAGGCCATGGGCAGGACGCCGATGGCGCGGCCTGCATCTGTCTGCGTGGCATTGGCAAGGGCCTGTTCTCCGATGGGGTCCGCGTCCAGCAGCGCGGAGCCGCGCTCATGCCGCAAAAGGTCGATCACTGCGGCCGTGCTCAGATGCAGCATGCTGTTGAGCAGTTTTTTCCTGTCCCGCCAGGTGACGAGCCGGTCCACAAGACCCATGGATTGCCGCCATACGGCCGAGCCGCCAAGGCTCATGCTGCCCGTGTACAGGCTCTTTTTCATCCAGAATGGCAGGGTCTTTTGCCGCATGACCCTGCCGAGCAGCCGCATGCTTTCCTTGCTGTCCCGTCCTTTAAAAGCCAGAAGCGCCGGTCCGCTATCCCAGCGGATCAGGCGGTCCGCCTGAATTTCAAGATAGACATGCGCCCACTTGCCCGCGCCCGGCAGCGTATGCAAAAGCCCCGGCACAAAAAGATTATGGGCCACCGTATCCGCGGCCAGGTGCGAAAGATAGCCCAGGGCAAAGGCGCGCTCCCGCGGTTGACGGGCGCGCTCGAGCAGGGAAAAACCGCTTTCCCAGTTATGGCTGTGCCCCTGCACCGCTTTGCAGCCTTTGCCGATGAAGATGTCCGGGCTGAGCAGGCCGTGCACAAAGTGCCGGGAATGCGCCCCGAGCAGCAGGGCCATGGCGCCGGGCAGCAAAGAAAGATTCTGCAGCAGCCAGTTACCGGTAACCATATGCACGCCAGGTCCCCAGGCCTGGGCCGCGTCCGGGCACAAGACCAGCAGCAGCGCACTTGCGACCGCCGTCAGGCCTGCGAGTCGGGTTCGGAAAACAAGAAAGGGCATGACAAAGACTCTCCGGTATATTCTGGCTTAACGTACTCCACTATAAGCATTTCCGGAACGGCGCACAATAGCCGGACAGTCTGAAAATCATGAGGCGCTGAGGGGGCTTTGCCCCATATGCATTAACTTAAGACGATATAGGCTCTCATAGTTCGCTGTCGCGGCGGTTCACAGAGGCGGCGAGCTATAGTCCCCCAATTGCTGATTATTTTTCGAAAATCGAGCTTTGGCAAAACTGCTTCTTGCAGGAGATTATAAAAAAATCCATTTCACGCCAACGACTTCTCCGATTCTTCCACTGGGATGGGGTATCCCCAGGGAAAAAAAGCTTCGCCTGCGCGAATAAATGTTTCAAGTAACATGGCCACAAATAGCTTTCCTTGCAACCAGGCCCTCGAGCTATCCTCATCCTGTTTTCGTAAATGACCTACGCCAAGCAATGATTTTAGACGCTTAAATACCAGCTCTATTTGCCATGCTGACGGTATATTTCCATAATGCTTTCCGCGCGATAGACAGATGGAAGAGTGCTTAAAATTAGCACATACCTCGCAAACGCCAATGTCTCTGGCTGTAAGCGCTGTCCTTTGCGATTTGCTCTTATTTGCGCTAAGTGTATAGATTTTTGAACCATTTTCTTTGTTTTTTCGCAACACAAACGCGGCAAGGAAGGGTCCGCCCTTTCTTTTGAAGCAAAATAGGGTACTCTCGAACTTCACCTTCCGACATATCACTGATTC
>JAJDJN010000313.1 GCA_030267245.1 Desulfovibrio sp. OttesenSCG-928-A18 | reverse complement strand
GGGCAAAGGGCTTGTGCGGCCGGTGCTTGCGTCGCCTGAGTTCGGCCACTGCCCTGCTGTCGCTGGCGTCGCAGGCCAGGTGAAAGCCCCCCAGCCCCTTGATGGCGGCGATGCCCCCGGCCAGAAGAAGGCGGACCAGGTCCCGCAGGGCATTGGCTTCCCGGGGCCAGTCATTGCCGCTCAAAACCCGGGCTGCGGCTTCCCGGGCGGCGGACTGTTCAGTTGCCGGCCCTGGTTCTCCTGCCCGGTCCGAAAGGGCGGACCCGGCTCCCTGGACAAAGCGCAGACCGGGGCCGCACACCGGGCAGGCGTTGGGCTGGGCGTGAAAACGGCGGTCGCGCGGGTTTTCATACTCGGCGCGGCAGTCCGGGCACAGGGGGAAGCAGGCCATGCTGGTGCCGGCCCGATCGTAGGGAATGGAGCGGGTGATGGTATAGCGCGGGCCGCAGTTGGTGCAGTTGGTGAAAGGATAGGCGAATCGCCTGTTGTCCGGAGCGCGCATGTCGGCCAGGCAGTCGGGGCACAAGGCCGTATCCGGGCTGATGAGCACCGCGTGGCTGTCTCCCGAGCTGCTGGCGGCGATGACAAAGCCCTGTTCGCCGGCCAGACTTTCGCAGTCTTCAACGCTCAGTTGCAGAAGTCTGGCCAGGGGGGGCAAACGCCGTGAAAGGGCGCCGGCAAAGGCTTCAAGGGCGGGGAGCGCCCCCTGAACCTCAATGACCACGCCGCGCGGGCTGTTGCGCACAAAGCCGGTGAGCCCCTGTTCCTCGGCCAGCTTGAAGACAAAAGGCCTGAAGCCTACCCCCTGCACCTGGCCCTGCGCCACAAAACGCTTGCGCCGCATGGTCATGGCCTATAGCACTCGTGCGCCGTTTTCCGTGACCAGCACCATGTGTTCCCAGCGCACGCCGCTTTTGCCCGGCCGGTACAGACCCGGCTCCACCGTGACCACCATGCCCGCCTTGAGCACGCCCTGGCTCAGGGAACTGAGGCTGGGGGCCTCGTGGGTCTGCAGGCCGATGCCGTGACCCAGGCCGTGGGTGAACAGGTCCCCGACGCCCCTGGCGTCAAGAAAGCTTTTTACGGCCGTGTAGACGTCGACGCCCGTCACCCCTGGCGCGATCATGGCTATGGCCAGGGCCTGGGCCTCCTTGATCAGTTCAAGGTCGGCCGTGTATTGCGGGTCTGGCTTTTCACCGACCCAGAAAGAGCGGGTCTGGTCCGAACAATAACGGGAAAGGCGGCAGCCGGTGTCCACAAGCACGCCGCAGTTCTCGCCGATGGCAGTGGCGCCCGGCTCGGCATGGGGCAGGGCGGCGTTGGGGCCGACGCCCACAATGCTGGGAAAGGCCATTTCCTCGGCGCCGTTGTTTCTGAAAAACTGTTCGATGTCCCAGGCCACCTGGGCTTCCGTTCTCCCCGGCGTGAGCACGCCGGGAAGCCAGCGCATGAGCTGCTCGTTCAGGGCGCAGGAGCGTTCCATGGCCGCGACTTCGTCCGCATCCTTGATCATGCGCAGGGACTCCACCAGGCCGTCGGCGCGCTGCATGGACAGGCCGGCGCCGACGTGCTCGTACGCGGCAAGGCTCAGGCTTCTGGCTTCAAAGCCGACAGTGCCGCCGGCCTTGTCCTTGAGCAGGGCGTTGATCTGCTCCATGGCCCGTCCGTGGTAAATGAAGATGCGCTCCTCGTCCCAGATGCGACGGGCGGCGTCCAGAAAGCGGGAGTCGGTGCACAGCCAGTCCCTGCCGTCCTTCATGAGCAGCAGGCAGCCCGAACTTTCGTTGATCTGGGCGTCGTGCAGCTCAAAGCCGCTCAGATAATATCGGTTGGCGTCAAGGCTGATCAAAAGGGCCGAAAGCCCGGCCTGGCGCATGAGCGCCCTGGCCGTTTCGCGCCTGGCCTCATGGCTGCGGACCGTTGTTTGCTGGGTCATGGCGTTCACCTGCGCGGTGGAGGTTGTGTAAAACAGCGGCGGAAGCCTTGGCCGCTTGCGGCAGCAAGCGGCCACCCGGGTTTTGCCCGAAGCGCAAAATCCGGGT
>JAJDJN010000312.1 GCA_030267245.1 Desulfovibrio sp. OttesenSCG-928-A18 | reverse complement strand
ATCCTTCGTTCCCATCCGCTCCGCCAGCGTCAGCGCTGCCATGGGAACTGTCGGAACTGCCGCCTCCGGCCTTCGTGCCAGCGCCCGGCGGCATCCAATTGACCGTCTCCGGCGCCGGTGCTTTAGCCCCAAGGGTCCGCATAGCCTCATGGATGCTCTGCCCGATACGCTCCTCCATGCTCATCGCGTCAGAAGCCGCGTCCGACCCTGGCGAGTGCTCCTCTGCCTTGATTACGGCCTCAATAAAAGGGTCCAGCGTCCCCTGCAGGATCGCCAGCTTTTCGACCAGGGGACGCAGAAATTCCCACAAAGCGTCCATACCCGCCCACAGGGCTTCGAGCAGGGCCTGGCCTTGTTCTGAAAGGTCCGTCTCCGGGATTTGCGCTTCGCCGTTCTGGCCTGAAAAAACCGTGCGCGCTTCCGGCCTCCGGTCTTGTTTTTGCTGATCAGCGTCATGTTGCATGAGCCGTCTCCTGAAGTAAGTTTGTTTTTTGCGCGCTTATCCGGCCGCGCTACATGGCCATTGATAAAATCAGCGTACGCAAGGCCACAGATATATGGATTTGGTAGTTTGGCCCCCTGTTTCATGTGCCCGTACCGTATGCCCGAAACCAGTAAGCCCATCCCCCAACCCTCACCGCCAGCCAGAACAACACCGCCTTGACCCGCCGCCCGTCTTCCCACAGGCAGAGGGCCAGCCGCCAGTCCGCCAGCCACCTGTCCCGCCGGTTGCCTCCTTCGTAGTAGGCCACATCGTGCTCGTCGCAGCAAAAGCCAAAAGGCGGCTCCCTGCGCAGGATATTACGGTAGAACCAGTCAACGCCGCCGGAACAGCCGTTGGGGATGCATGGCAAGGTGCTGCCGGCATCCTGCCCGGCATCAGGCGCCATCACCCGGCCATCCGGTGAGCAGATTCGCAGGCTCCGCCAGCCAGGCCAGGATCAGGTCCGCATCATCCATGGCCGCCACCTGGGCCCGCTTGGCTTCTTCCACGGCGTAGCAGGCCTGGACCACGGCCCCGGCGGCGGCGCTCATGGCCAGGAAGGCTTCCCGGTCCAGGTCCGCGTATGCGCCGTCGGACATCTTCCAGCGCACGGATTCCACCACCCCGACCACGAATTGCAGGGCCGTGCTGGTCATACGGTCCGTGGCTTCCTTGTCGATGCTCACCAGGTATCCGTTCCAGACCAGTCCGCCCCGTTCCAGGCGGGCGTCGCGGGCGGCCTTGATCCGTTCCCAGGCCAGATTCAGGGCGCGGAAGTACGGCGTGCCGATGGCGGCCGTTACCTCCGCCTCCGTGGCCGGGCGGTCTCCGGGCAGCATCTCCCCGACATACACGAACGCGCCGGCCTGGTTGTAAAAGTAGGCAAGGGGGATTTCCTGCGGCTCGCCGGCGGCGGGAGTAAGTTCCTGAAGATCATCAAAAGACGGTTCCTGATTCATGGCGTCCCCATATTAGTAAAAGATCTTGAAGATTAGCCTGAAGTTTGCGGCGGCCGGGCCACCAGACTGCCCGTTCTCATTCAGCAGGATTATTCCGGTATTGTTAGATCCGATCCGTACAGACACGCTATTGGCGGACAAGGTGACAATCGGCGGCACCGGAGACTGCCCCGATCCGCTTGCCGTGTCGTTTCCCCAGGAGCGCAGTTCATCCCCCACCTGATAACCGTATGTCGCGGTCTTGCAACGCAGCCAGGCTTCGGCGCGGACATTTTGCGGGGCGGCAAGGGCAAGATTGTGATTGGCGTTGATGACCCCGGCCGCGATCGCTATTTCACCGCTGGTCCAGACCTTGCCCGGCTTTTCCGACATCGAAAGATAGGCCCAGTCCCCCCAGACCCCGGTGTAAAAATCGCCATAGCGAGTGGCCACAGCGCCCTCGCCGGACCACTGGTAGGCGATCTGGCGCACGCCGGTACTGGTACCACTTCTGTACACCCGTAAAAAGCCACCAGCGCCCACCGGCCAGTTGTGATCAGCCAAGTTGGCCTTGGAGATCTGATAAAGCCCAGAGTAGACAAGCGTATTACAATCAACGGTGCCTACGGATACGGC
>JAJDJN010000311.1 GCA_030267245.1 Desulfovibrio sp. OttesenSCG-928-A18 | reverse complement strand
ACAGAACCAATATCAATAAATCCGCATATAGGCTTTTATGAATGTACCCCGCGCAAACTTTTTTGTCCAGCGCCAAGGGGCCAAAGGCTTTTCCTTCTTGGCAGGGAATAAAATTGTTCGTAGTGTGGGCAACTCAGCCAGGAGTACATGCATGCCAGCCCCATCTGCCCGAATTTTTTCCCTTGCCGAAAGCAGTTGCAGTCTGTGCGCGCGGCCCGGTCCCTTTGCGCCCTTTGCGCCCGGCGCAAGCCTGCGGGAAACGCGCTGCCCCGGCTGCGGCTCCTCACGCCGGACCAGGGATCTTGTCCGTGTCCTGCTGGAGCAGTGCCTGCCGGGGCGCGCCAGTGCGCGGAACCCGGACTGTGACAGGCCGGAGCAGGGCGCGGCAGCGCGGGAACGAAGCCTGCGCGAGGGGCTGCCCGAACTGGCGGGCCTGCGCATTCTGGAGCTTCAGGCCCAGGGGCCTTTGCACCAATGTCTGCGCGGGCTGCCCGGCTATCAGTGCTCCGAATACTTTGCGCACATAGCGCCCGGGCAGCGCAGCGCCGGGGGAGTTCTGTGCCAGGACGCCACAGCCCTGACTTTTGCCGACGCTTCTTTTGATCTGGTCATCAGCCAGGACGTGCTGGAGCATATCGAGCAAGTCTGGCTGGCCTTTGCCCAAATCCAGCGGGTGCTTGCCCCTGGAGGGCGCCATCTTTTCACCGTGCCCCTGCATGAAGGGAGGAACTGGGCGCAACGAAGCCGGCGCGCCCCCGGGGGCTATCTGGAGCACATGTTGCCCCCGGTACACCATAAGGACCCTTTGAATCCGGAAGGAGCCCTGGTTTTTCACGACTTTGGCGACGATCTTCCGCAATTGTTGGCCGCCAGGGGCATCAGGGCCCGGCTGGCGGGACGCGCCCCCCTGTACCCACCGGACAAGCTGTGTTGTATTGCGGCTGAAGAAGACTATGAACGCTACCTGAAACACAGGGCGCAGGGCAGCCATGCCATGTTTTTTCTCTATAATTCAAATGTGTTCATGGCGGTCGCATCGCGTTTTTCCCAGGAGAACTCCGGCTCCTCGCGGCCGAAGTGTCCGTAGCAGGAGCTTTTGACGTAGATTGGCCGTTTGAGGTCCAGGCGTTTGATGATGTGATAGGGCCGCAGGTCAAAAACCTCTTTGACCGCGCGCGTCAGCACCTCGTCGGGCACATGCCCGGTGCCCAGGGAGGAGCAGAGCACGGACACGGGTTGCGCGACGCCTATGCAGTAGGCAATCTGCACTTCGCACTTGGGGGCCAGGCCCGAAGCGACCACGTTTTTGGCGATATAGCGCGCCATGTAAGCGGCCGAGCGGTCCACCTTTGAGGGGTCCTTGCCCGAGAACGCGCCGCCGCCGTGGTGGCCCATGCCGCCGTATGTGTCCTGGATGATTTTGCGGCCGGTCAGTCCGCAGTCGCCCATGGGGCCGCCGATGACGAAGCGGCCGGTAGTGTTGATGAAAATCTCGCAAGTACTCACATCAAACATTTCCGGCGGCAGCGTGGGCACGATGACCTTTTCCGTCACCTCGGCCTCAAGGCGCGCCTGCTCCACCTCTGGCGCATGCTGGGTGGAGACCACCACATTATTGATGCGCACCGGCTTTCCATCCACATATTCAAATGATACCTGGGTCTTGCCGTCGGGGCGCAGATAGTCGAGCAGTCCCTGCTTGCGCACCTCGGTGAGCTTTTGCGAAAGCTGGTGCGCCCAGTATATGGGGGCGGGCATGAGCGTGGGCGTTTCATCGCAGGCAAAGCCGAACATCATGCCCTGGTCGCCCGCGCCCTGATCCTCGTTCACCGTGCGGTCCACTCCCTGCGCGATATCCGGGCTCTGCTTGTCAATGGAGGAAATGACCGCGCAGGTCTGCCAGTCAAAGCCCATGTCCGAGCTGTTGTACCCGATATTCTTGATGGTCTGCCGAACGATATCCGGCAGATCCGCGTAGGCTTTGGTGGTGATCTCCCCGGCAATGAAGGCCATGCCGGTGGTCACAAGGGCTTCGCAAGCCACCCGCGATTCGGGATCAAT
>JAJDJN010000310.1 GCA_030267245.1 Desulfovibrio sp. OttesenSCG-928-A18 | reverse complement strand
GCCGGGAGCTGTCTCTGAATAAAGTTCTGCTGCAAAGCCGCCTTTTCCTCCTGACTGCGTTGCGCCGAAAAAATCGACCTCGCCGTATGTCCAATATGCCTTCGCCCAATTTTTCCGGCGCGCCTTGCCAGGAGAAAAAATTCGACTCTTCGCGGGCGGCATTTATTTAGAAACAGCCCCTGGGCAGCAAAATTCAAGTCGGAGATATTATGTGCGGAATTTTTGGGGCAGTCTCCCAATTTCCAAATTTTCCTTCCGAGGAACTAACTAAAAACGCCTGCGCGGGGATGATTCACCGGGGCCCGGACGCGGAAGGCTTTTGGCAAAAAAACGGCGTTTGCCTCGGCCACCGGAGGCTGAGCATCATCGACTTGACCGAAGGCGCCCAGCCCATGACCAGTGTTTGTGGAAGGTACACCATCTGCTATAACGGTGAAGTGTATAACCATGTGGAATTGCGCAAACAATTGTCCGAAGCGGGCTTTGCTTTCAGAACCAGGTCGGATACCGAAACGCTCATGCAGGCCTATGCGGCCTGGGGTAAAGACTGCCTGTTGCGCCTTGAGGGCATGTTCGCCTTTGCCATTGTCGACCTGGAAAAGCGGGAGCTGTTCATCTGCCGCGATCTTTTCGGGATCAAACCCCTGTTTTACCGCATAGACAAGGGCGGCTTTCTCTTTTCTTCCGAACTGCCTCCCCTGCTTTCCCCTCTGCTCCCGGCTCCGGACATCAACCCGGCCGCGCCCGCGCTGTTTTTCAGATATCAATATGTGCCCGCGCCGCACACGATCTATAAGGATATTTACAAGTTGCCCGCCGCCCACTGGATGAGGGTGGATTTTGAGGGGAACATTCTGGATATCGAAGCTTACGGCGATTTTTCTTTCAAACCCGAAAGCATGACCCGGGCCGAGGCCGTGGAACTGGCCGATACCGTTATTGAAAAAAGCGTGGCCATAAGCACCAGGTCTGACGTTCCGGTCGGCATATTCTTGTCGGGCGGCATAGATTCGACCCTGGTGGCCATGAACGTGGTCAAAACCCTGGGGACGGAAATTCCCGCCTTTACGATCGCTTTCAAGGAGGACGCCTACTCGGAGCTTGAATACGCCAGGGTCGCCGCAAAGGTTCTGGGCCTTAAACTCCATGCCGCCTATGTGGGGGAGCCGGATCTGGACAAGCTCGGCAATATTTTGTCCTTTTACGGCGAGCCCTTCGGCGATGCCTCGGTTTTACCCACCTGGCACGTCTCCAGGCTGGCCAGGGAGCATTGCACGGTGGCCATGTCCGGCGATGGCGGGGACGAGCTTTTCGGCGGGTACAACAATTATATCGCCTGGCTGAAAGCGGTTCAGGGCAACCACCTCACGGGCATGCTCCGTTCATATTTAACCCTGAACTTTAAAGAGGGCCGCTACCACAAAAAGCAGTTGAAGCGGGGCGCTCGAAAAAGCGTGGAATACTGGCACCGCTTTTTTCAAATTAACAGCCCCGAACAACTCGGGCTCTTGCTTCGCCCTCCTTTTGCCGGGTTTGCAAATAGTATCGCCCCGGCCATGGAGCCGTTTAAGGGCAAGGAAAAGGACTTTGCGGACCTGGACCTGGTGCAGACCCTTGATTGCCTCACAACCCAGGCTGACGCTGTTCTGCAAAAGGTGGACAGGGCGAGCATGCAGCACAGCCTGGAGGTGCGGCCTCCCTTGTTGACCGCATCTGTATTGCGGATGGCCCTTTCCCTGCCTGTGGAGCACCGCCTTAGCCCCGAAGAGCGGGGCAAGGCCGTGTTAAAGGAGATATTGCTGAAAAAGGGCTTTGACCGCTCTTTTATCTTCCGGCGCAAACAGGGCTTCGGGATTCCGGTGCGCCTCTGGTTTTTAAAGGGGCGCAAGGCGCGGACCATGCTTGAAGAACTGCTTCTGCAGTCAGGCAAGGAGCTGGATCAGTTCATCGACGTGGGCCATGTTCGCAAAATGCTGGACAAGCATTCGGAAAAGTACAATTTCGCTTCGGAGCTCTGGATGGTTATGGCCTTTGCCCATTGGCTGACCGGGAGAAAAAATTAGGGAAACACT
>JAJDJN010000031.1 GCA_030267245.1 Desulfovibrio sp. OttesenSCG-928-A18 | reverse complement strand
CGGCCGGGGTTTTCCCGCCGCTGTTTTGCGTTTTTGCCGGAACGCCGCCCGGCGCATGGCGCGGGTATCGCCCGGCATAGGCCGGATTTTGCGTGATAAAAGGGGCAGGGCGTTCGGGTACGGTATTCAGGCCAGGCCGACGGCTCTTCGCAGGGCCAGGATTTCATCCTTGCGCAGGGGCCTGCTTTCGCCTTTGGCAAGATCCCCCAGAGTCAGGGGGCCGAGGCCGGTGCGCTTGAGGCTGAGGATGGTCAGGCCCAGGTCGCGGCACATACGCCTGATCTGACGGTTGACGCCCTGGTGCAGGGTCATGAGCAGGATGCCGGGGCTGACGCCCGCGCGCACCTCCACCGGGGCCAGTTTTTCGCCTTCCCTGAGGGTCATGCCCTGGCGCATGGCGCTGAACATGGAGGGCGAGGGCTGTTCACGCACCCGTACTTCATAGTGGCGCGGAAGATGATAGCGCGGATGGGTCAGACGGTTTGTCAACTCGCCGTCGTTGGTCAGAAGCAGCAGACCTTCGGAAAAATAATCCAGCCGGCCCACCGGATAGAGGCGGCTGGCGCGCAGGACTGCCGGTACAAAGTCGAGCACGGTGCGCCGTCCCTCGGGATCCCGCGCCGTGCTGAGCACCTCAACCGGCTTGTGCAGCATGAGGCAGACCAACTGCCTGGCGCTGCCCGCGGCCGGGCCGGCCAGGACGCGGCCGTCCACACTGATCAGATCCCTGTCCGGATGCACGCGCAGGCCGGCTTCACGCACTATGGCGCCGTTGACGCTCACACGTCCGGAAGCGACCAGTTCATCCGCCTTGCGCCGGGAGCAGAGCCCGGCGTCGGCCAGAGCCTTGTTGATGCGTACGCCTTCGCTCATGGGCGCGAGTTTCCTTTTATGGGACGGAGAAGCTTCTGGCACTTCGGGCTGATTTCTGGCATAAGAGTCTGCGTGCCGCGGTCCGGTTGCTCATTTCGTCATAGGGCATTTCAGGGCAAGGGTTTGAGGACAAATCCTTGCCCGACTTATGAAAAGGTTTTGTACACAGTTCCCGCAGCCCTGTCATCCTGCTTTTGCAAGTACACCGGCATCATCAGCACCTGAGGTCGCATGTCCAAAAAATCCGGGGAAATGTTTTTTGAGAAAAAAGGCGCCGCTGAAAGCGTCAGGCTGTTCAAGCGCTGCGTCGTTTATTTCATGCCGTACAAATGGCATATTGTCGTGGCTTTTGTGTTCATGGTCGTGGCCGGCTTGTGCGACGCCTTTCTGGCCTGGCTCATGAAGCCCGCGCTGGACGATATTTTTATCAACAAAGATTCGACGGCTCTGTTCATTCTGCCCATCATCTTTATTGCCATTACCGCGGTAAAGGCCCTGTCGCGCATGGGGCAGGCCTACCTGATGCAGTTCAGCGGCCTGCGGGTGCTGGAGACCTTGCGTGACGAGGTTTTTGGCAAGATCATCATGCTCCCGCTACGTTTTTTTGAAGGCGCGCAGGTGGGCATGCTCATGGCGCGCATAGTCAACGACGTTATGGCCATCCGGGGCAGCATGCCCGCCCTGGTTATGTGCTGCCGCCATATTGTGGCCATTGTCAGCCTGACTTTTGTGGTTTTTTATCAAAACGCCGAACTGGCCTTCTGGGCGGTCATCGTGCTGCCGGCCGCCCTGTTTCCCTTTGTCTTCTACGGCAGGCGCATTCGCAAGCTGAGCCGCCAGAGCCACCACATAGTGGGCGAAGTTTCCTCGCTTTTGCAGGAAGTGCTGAGCGGGGTGCGCGTGGTCAAGGCCTTTGGCACCGAGCGTGAGGAACGCGCCCGTTTTGACAAGGAAAACAAACGCCAGTTTCGCAACCAGCTCAAGCGGGTGGTGGCCAGCGGCCTTTCCTCCTCGATCATGGAGGTGGTGGGCGCCATCGGGGTGGCGGCGGTCATCTGGATTGGCGGCTCGCAGGTCATTTCGGGCAAGGTCACTCCGGGCACCATATTTTCTTTTGCCGGAGCCCTGCTTCTGCTCTATGAGCCCATAAAACGCCTGAACGGCATAAACCAGGAGATCCAGTCGGCCCTGGCCGGGGCGGAGCGGGTTTTTGGCCTCCTGGATGATCCGGACCTGACCGTGGAGCGGGGCGGAAGCCTGATGCTTGAACCGCCCGTGCGCACACTGCGCTTTGACGGGGTATCTTTTTCCTACAGTGACGGAACCAGGGCTTTGCGCGACATTTCCTTCACCATCAACGAAGGGGAGCGGGTGGCCATTGTCGGCCCTTCCGGAGCGGGAAAAACCACTTTTGTCAATCTTATCCCGCGTTTTTACGAAGCGCAGCAAGGGCGGATACTTCTGAACGATCGGCCTTTGGAAGAGTATGAACTGGCCTCCCTGCGCAAACATATTTCCATTGTTTCCCAGGACAGTTTCCTCTTCAATCTCTCGGTCACGCAGAATATTGCCTACGGCATGCATGATTACAGCATGGACGCGGTCATTGCGGCGGCAAAAGCCGCGTATGCCGACGAGTTCATCGAGCATATGCCCCAGGGCTATGATACCGTGGTGGGCGAGCGGGGGGTTATTCTATCCGGCGGCCAGAAGCAGCGTCTGACCATCGCCCGGGCCATCATGAAGAACGCCCCCATCCTCATTTTGGATGAAGCGACCAGCGCCCTGGATTCCGAATCCGAACACGTGGTGCAACAGGCCCTTGAAAACCTGATGCAGGGCAGAACAAGCATCGTCATCGCGCACCGTTTGTCCACGGTCATAAGCGCCGATCGTATTCTGGTCATGGAGCAGGGCAGGATCGTGGCCCAGGGGCCGCATGCCGAACTGCTGCACACAAGCCACCTGTATGCCAAATTGTATGAAATGCAGTTCAACGTGGGCACTGGCGCATAACAAACAGCGTTCTTTCCCTTATGAAACAGCTTTTTTCCCGCTTTACAAGCTTCCTGCGCAACTGGCTGGCCGGGCCCCTGACCAATTGCCTGTACAGGCTGTGGTGCTTGACCCTGCGCATCACTGAAGAGGGGCGGGAAAGGGTGGACGCCCTGGAAGCACAGGGCCGGCTCATGGTGTTCTGCCTGTGGCATGACGAACTTTTTCCCCTCATGCATGTTCGGCGCTCGCTGCGTATCGTGACTGTTGTAAGCCGGTACAGGGATGCGGAATATCTGGCCCGCCTGCTGCAGTCCATGGGCCTGATCACGGCGCGCGGCTCCAGTTCGCGCGGGGGCGCGGCGGCCTTGCGCAGCGCCCTGCATATAATGCGCGATAAAAACTATAACGGCTGCATCACCGTGGACGGGCCGCGGGGGCCGCGCCATGTGGTGAAGCCCGGCGCCATACTTCTTGCCGCCCAGACCGGGGCCAGTATCGTGCCGGTTCGCCTGTTCATGAAAAGAGCCAAGGTCTTCAGTTCCTGGGATCGTTTTCAGCTCCCCTTGCCCTTCAGCCGGGTGCGCATTGTGTTCGCGCCTCCGTATACGCCGCAAAAAACACTGCATAAGGATGTGGTCCGGGAAGAATGCCTGCGCCTGGAAGCGGTTCTGGATTCCATTGCGCCCCCGGACAAGATTGAAGACCGGGCGGAAAGGGCTGGCGGGCGGCAGGCTGAAGGCGCAAAGGGCTCCGCTGCCCCGGCCGCCGGGTTTCAGGCGGCCGCATCGGAGGCCGGGGCAGCGGACACGAAGGCCGTTCCGGCTGCCATGGGTGCGGCGGGCGGCAGCGCGGCGGATGCGGACAAAAACGGGCTTGCGGCGAAGCGGGGCGACTCCCCGTTCTTTTTCAGGCGCTTCAAGGCCGCCTGCTACAAGCTGCTTGCCCTGGCCCTGGGCGCTTGCAGCAGGACATGGCTGTACCGTCTGGCTGATTTAAGCGCTTTTTTCTTCTGGCACTGTGTCGCCAAGCGGCGCAAGGAGAGCATCGGCGCCATTGCCAAGCACCTGCGCCTGCCGCCGGACAGGGCGCGGCTGCTGGCCCGGCGGAGTTTCAGGGAGAACATGCGCTCTTTTTTGGAAATGTTTCATGCCGGGCGCTTTTCCACCTTCAGGGACGTGCGTGTTTTTTACAGCCCGGAAACCGTGCGCCTGCTGCAGGAGGAAACAGCGCCCATAGTCATTGCCACCGCCCATCTCGGCTCCTGGGAGCTCATGCCCGGGCTGTCCACGGACCTGGTGCCGGAGCGCGAAGGCATGGTGGTGGTGCGCAGACAGAAGGATCCGGAGTTGAACCGGCTCATTGCCTCCATGCGCGGCGCAAGGGGCATGCGGGTGATCGATCACAGGCAGGCGAGCGCCGTAGTTCTGCCCGGGCTGCGCGCCGGGGGGGTGGCGGCCTTTCTGGTGGATCACAATTCCAACCGAAAGGAAGCCGTGTTTTTGCCCTTTCTGGAAGACACGGCCGCCGTGAATGTCGGTCCGGCCATTTTGGCCCTACGCGCAAAAGCGACTGTTTTTCCGGTATTTTTGATCAGGGACGACAAGCCGGCAATGGAGCCGGCCGCCGAGGGGGCTGTCATGTCCGCAAGGGGCAGTCATATCCTTTATATTCTGCCGCCGTTGCGTACCGCTGAACTGCGCGGCAGCATAGAGGAGCGCACGCGGGCCGTCGCTGTTTTTTATACGCAGGCTGTGGAGCGGATGGTCCGGGCTCACCCGGAACAATGGCTGTGGATGCACCAGCGCTGGAAAACGCGGGAACGCGGATCGGCGCGGCAGTAATTATGCTATTATACTTCTTCGCTGGCGGCGCTTTTTTTGCGTCCCGGCGGAGGAGGGGTCTGAAAGGGGGAGCTTTTTTGCCGCTCGGGGGTGGAGCCGGCTGTGGCGGGCGCTGCTTCGGCCTTTTCCTGTGTTGTTGCATTTAGCTGCCCGTGGTGTCGTTCAGCGTCAGCTTGCGTGCCTTTATCACACAGGGGTTCGCCCAGTGATTCGCACGGGGGTTCGCACAGGGGCCTGGCTTGCCCTTCCTTTGTGGGCAGGGCGGCATCCGGCGCGGCCACTTCGCCTGAAGCTGGCTGCGGGGCAATGGCGTCCGGCGCATAGGGGTGCAGGCTGTATTCGCGGATGTGGCGCATGGGGATATAGGTATGCGAACCGTCTTCCTGTTCGATGCGCAAGGTTCCATGCCCGGTGGGGGCGCAGCCGGAGCAGATGAAGGAGAGCATGCCGCCGCCGGTAAAATGAACGGAAACGATGTTACGCTCGGGCGCGGCCTTTTGTCTTGCCAGTTCGGTCATGGTCGCCAGATCATGCAGGCGCAGTTCACGCCAAGCCTCTTCAACCCGCAGGCGGTTTTCGGGGCTGTCATGCGCGATGCAGAGCGCGAGTTTCTGGCTGTCGGGCGCGGGAACAAAGCCCTTGGTCCAGCCTGTGGAGGCGTCTTTGCCGCAGATGTAACACGGGATCATTATTTTTCCCGCAGCCAGCGCACGGCATTGGCAAAGACGACTATACCCGTTTGCGCCTGTTCTCCCCTGGTCCAGGCCGGGTGGTTTGTCGGATGGTTGAAGGCCTCGGGGTGCGGCATCAGGCCGAAGATGCGCCCGCTGGGGTCGCAGAGGCCGGCGATGCCGGCGGGTGAACCGTTGGGATTATAGGGGTACTGCTCTGTGGGCTGTTCCGTTTCCGGGTGCGCGTATGCAACGGGGATGAGCTGTTCGTCGTGCAAACGGCGCAGGACCGTTTCATCGGCCGGCACAAGTTTGCCTTCACCGTGGCGCACGGGGATGTAGAGGGATTTGAGCCCGCGCGTGAATACGCAGGGGCTGTCGGGGTTGACCTTGAGCAGGCACCAGCGGTCTTCGTAACGGGCCGAACTGTTGTGGGCCAGAGATACCTGGCGTTCAAGATAGGCGCCGTCCAGGGCGGGCAGGAGCCCGAGCTTTACCAGGAGCTGAAAGCCGTTGCAGATGCCGAGGATCAGCCCCTCCTGGCGGATGAAATCCAGAAGCTGTTCCACCAGGGCTTTGCCTTTTTTCGGTTCGGCATATTTCCAGCGCTGGGCCGCCGCCTGGGCTGCGCCCATATCGTCGCCGTCGAGAAAGCCGCCGGGAAAAACAAGAAAGTTGTAGTCGCCAAGCAGAACGCGGCCTTCCACTATATCGGCGAAATGGACCACGTCCGCGACATCGGCGCCGCCAAGTCTGGCCGCATGGGCACATTCTACTTCGCAGTTGGTTCCGTATCCGGTAATAACAAGACAGCGCACCGATGTAGCCATGATTATCTCCAATGGGCGAAAATTCCGTTGCAGGTCAGGCAGTTGGCGCCTGCGGACAATTGCAGTGAAAGGGGGGAATCATAATACGCTTTGTCCAAGTGTAACGTCAACCAGTGACCAGCGCGAAAAAAGGGACTAAATAGATCCGTTGAACAACCATAAGGATGGGAGCATGCGAGAAACAAAATTCATTTTCATTACTGGCGGAGTGCTTTCTTCTCTTGGTAAGGGCATGGCCGCGGCCTCCCTTGGGGCTCTGCTCAAGGCCCGGGGGCTGAGCGTGACCATCCAGAAGCTTGACCCCTATATCAATGTGGACCCCGGCACCATGAACCCGACCCAGCACGGCGAGGTTTTCGTAACCGATGACGGGGCGGAAACGGATCTGGATCTCGGGCATTACGAACGCTATCTGGGCACGCCCATGTCCCAGAAGAACAACTATACCTCCGGCAGCATCTATTACAGCGTGATCAGCAAGGAGCGCCGGGGCGATTATCTGGGCGGCACCGTGCAGGTGATCCCGCATATTACCGATGAAATCAAGCTTGTGATCACAAGCCTTACCGGAGCGGGCACCGATGTGGCGATCATTGAAATCGGCGGCACTGTCGGGGATATCGAAAGCCAGCCCTTTCTTGAAGCCATACGCCAATTGCGGGGGGATCTGGGCAAGGATCGCTGCCTGTTCATCCACCTGACCCTGGTGCCCTATCTTGCGGCCGCCGGGGAGCACAAAACCAAACCGACCCAGCACAGCGTCAAAGAGTTGCGCAGCATAGGCATTCATCCGGACATCATTCTCTGCCGCTGTGAGACCCCGGTTAGCCAGGACTTGAAGAGAAAGATCGCCCTGTTCTGCGACGTGGACGAAGATGCGGTTTTTTCTTCCGTTGATGTGGACAACGTCTACAAGCTGCCTTTGGAATTCTATGAGGAAGGGCTGGACCAGAAAGTGGCCATCATGCTCCGGCTGCCGGCCAGAAACGCCGACCTCGGCGACTGGCAGAAGCTGGTGTACGAACTCATGCATCCGCAGGGCAATGTGACCATCGGTATTGTGGGCAAGTACGTGCAGTTGAAGGAAGCCTACAAGAGCCTGCACGAGGCCCTTGTGCACGGCGGCATTGCAAACCATGTCAATATTACGCTCAAGTATATCAATTCGGAAGAGGTCACGCCGGAAACGGCCGTGGATATTCTTTCCGGCCTGGACGGGATTCTCGTGCCCGGAGGCTTTGGCGAACGCGGTGTGGAGGGCAAGATCCTGACCGTCAAACACGCGCGGGAACAAAAGGTGCCCTTTTTCGGCATCTGTCTCGGGTTGCAGTGCGCTGTTATCGAGTTTGCGCGCAATGTGGCGGGCATTGCCGACGCCAATTCCGAGGAATTCGATCCAACGGGTGAACACAAGGTTATTTACCTGATGACCGAATGGTTTGATCATCACAAAAAATGCCGGGTAACGCGCAACCAGGATTCGGACAAGGGCGGGACCATGCGCCTTGGGGCCTATCCCTGCGCCCTGAAAGAGGGTACTATGGCCTTTGCCGCCTATGGGAAAAAAATGATTAACGAACGGCACCGCCACCGTTTTGAAGTGAACAACGCCTATCGCGAGGTCCTGGGCAAAGGCGGGATGGTTTTCAGCGGCCTGTCGCCGGACGGCGATCTGGTGGAAATAATCGAACTGCCGGGGCATCCCTGGTTTCTTGGCTGTCAGTTCCATCCCGAATTCAAATCCAGACCCATGCAGCCGCACCCCTTGTTCAGGGATTTCATAGCGGCCGCAAAAGAGCAGTCGCAAAAGCACCCCGCCGCCCCCCCATCCTCCGTCGGCTGCGGTCAGGCGGCCTCCACCCCCAAAGAATCCACCCGGCAGGCAAAACCACGCAGATGATAAAAGATCGTCCGGCCGCCGGAGAGACACAAGCCATGGCCATGAACCACGATATATCCAGCGCGAGGCAGACACTATACGACAGCTTGCAAAGCCGGCACTTTGTCATTGCCGGGCCCTGTGTGCTTGAGGGCTACGAACTCGGGCTTGAAGTGGCCCTGGCTGTAAAAGAAGCGGCCCGGGCGGCCGGCCTGACGGTGATTTTCAAGTCCTCCTTTGAAAAGGCCAACCGTACTTCCCTTGACGCTTTTCGCGGCCCGGGCATGGAAAAAGGCCTTGAATGGCTCGCAGGCATCGGCGAGGAAAGCGGCTTGCCGCTTATTACGGACATCCATGAGCCGAAGCAGGCGGCCGAGGTGGCGCGCCATGTGGAAGTTCTGCAGATACCGGCCTTTTTGTGCCGCCAGACGGCCCTTTTGACTGCCGCGGGTGAGAGCGGGGCCATCGTCAATATTAAAAAAGGCCAGTTCCTGGCCCCCTGGGACATGGGGCATGTCTGCGCCAAGCTGATTGCCACGGGCAACGAGAAGCTGCTGCTTACCGAGCGCGGCACCAGCTTTGGCTATAATAATCTGGTGGTGGACATGCGCTCCTTTCCGATCATGGCCGCCCTCGGCTTTCCGCTGGTTATGGACGCCACGCATTCCGTCCAGTTGCCCGGAGGGCAGGGGGCCTGTTCGGGCGGGGACAGGCGCATGGCGCCCTGTATTGCCAAGGCTGCGGCAGCGGCCGGGGCGCACGGCGTTTTCATCGAATGCCATCCGGACCCGGACAAAGCCCTGTGCGACGGTCCCAACAGCCTGCACCTGCGGGACGTGCCCGCGCTATTGCAACAACTTTCTGCCATCTGGAGTCTGGAAAATGCACAGTGAACTGGGCGCCCTCTTTTTTCCCATACAGGCCGCCGTCGACATCCGCATGCTTGTGCTGGACGTCGACGGCGTGCTGACGGACGGCGGGCTGTACTACGATCTGCAGAACCAGGTCATGAAGCGCTTTGACGTTCAGGACGGCCTGGGCATAAAGATCGCCCAGCGGGCGGGCATCGGCATCGCGGTGATTACCGGCCTGGATTCGCCGGCCGTGGCCGCGCGGGTGCGCGATCTTGGCATAAGCGACTACTATGCGGGCTTTCTTGACAAAAGGGCCTGTCTGGAAGAAATTCGCGCTCGGCATAATCTGCAATGGGAACAGATGGCCTACCTCGGCGACGACTGGGTGGATCTGTCGGTCATGGATATGGTCGGGCTGCCCATGGCAGTGGCCAACGCCCAGCCGGAGGTGAAAAATATCGCCAACTACATCACCACGGCCAAGGGCGGCCAGGGGGCTGTACGGGAGGTGATCCGGCATCTGCTTATGGCTCAGGGAAAATACGACGCAGTGCTCGCGGCCTGGAGCCACCCGTGCTGAACCGCGTTCGCGCGTCCGGCGGGGCAGCTGCCTTGTTGCTGCTCTGGCTCTTGTTCAGCCTGCCTTTTTTTGCTGGCCCATGCTGCCGCGCCGCTCTGGCTGCGCCGCCGCCGGCTTCCGGAGAAAATCCGCCTACAGCGCAGGACGGGGCCTTGAACCTGGCTTTGCGCAGCATCAGCCTGAGTCAGGGCGAAGGCGGCTTCGAAATCTGGCGTCTGAAGGCCGAATGGGCCAACATGTTCCGTGCCGATGGCAGAATTGTGGTTGAAAAACCTTACCTGACCTACTTTTTGCGGGATGAGGGCAAGGTGATGTATATCAGCGCGGAAAAAGGCGACATTGAACAAAAGGAACAGATTCTACGCTTTATTGACCAGGTGCGCATTACCAGGGATGACACCCTGGTGACCGGCTCTTTGCTTGTTTATGACGGCCGGGAAAAAACAATGACCTTTCCCCGGGGCGGCAGCATCCAGGGAAAGCGCATGGCCGGCGACGCCGCCTTTATTGTCTGGGATATCAAAAACGACCGCCTGGAAGCCAGCGGGGAGGTGAACGTTCTTTTTTCACCTCCGTCAGATGGCGAAGTCTCGACACCCAAAGAGGATAATACTCCATGAATATAGGCCGTACTTTTTTTTCTTCGAGGGCGGCAGCGCTGACGCTGTGTCTTTGTATTCTTTTGGCGGGCACCGGTCAGGGCCTAGCCGCCGAAAGCAAGGCGGACAGCAGAAGGGTGCCCACAAGCATCAAAGCCGCGCGCATGGATTACAACGCCAATGCACAAGTTGTTGTTTTTTCAGGCAATGTCCATGTGAAGCGGCCGGACTTCGAGCTCTGGTCCGGCAAACTGACCGTGTATCTGGATAAATCCGGCAAAGCGACCACGGAAAGCGGCCCTGACGGCAACGGCATGCAGGCGGGCGACATTGATCGCATTGTGGCGGAAAAGGACGTGCGCATGAAAAGCGGCGACAAGGAAGGCAGCTGCGACACGGCCACCTATTACGCCAAAGAAGACAAGTTCGTCATGGAAGGCAACCCGGTCTTGAAAGACAGCAAGCAGAGCAGGGCCAGCGGCGGCACGGTGGTGCATTATTTCAAGACTAACCAGAGTCAGGTTCTGAATGGCGCGATGATGAATTTTTACGCACCGGACAGTTCGGGCAATTCGCTGAAGGGGATGGCCGGAGGCGAGGAGAGATGAGCAAGGCGGCCAAAAGCTCATTGCTTCAGGCCTCGCGCCTGTTCAAGCGCTATGGCGAGCGCGAGGTGGTGCGCGAGGTCTCGCTGCTGGTGCGGCCCCATGAAATTGTGGGGCTGCTCGGCCCCAACGGCGCGGGCAAGACCACTACCTTCTACATGATCACCGGCATCCAGAAACCCAGCGCCGGTTCTGTTTTTTTGAACGATGTCGATATCGCAAACTGGCCCCTTTTTGAGCGGGCGCGGCACGGTCTTTCATACCTGCCGCAGGAAAGTTCCGTTTTCAAGCGCTTGTCCGTGTTTGACAACTTGCGCATCATCCTAGAGTACACAGGGCTTTCCAAGCGGGAGCAGCTTAAAAAAGCTGAGCAATTGCTTGAAGAATTCCGCATAGGCCATTTGCGCAACTCCCTGGCCTCACAATTGTCCGGCGGTGAACGCCGTCGCCTGGAAATAGCCCGCTGCCTGATCCGCGAACCGCAGTACGTGCTCCTGGACGAGCCTTTTGCCGGCATTGACCCGCTGGCTGTGGATGATATCCAGACCCTGATCAAGGCCCTGAAAAACCGGGGCATCGGGGTGCTTATTTCGGACCACAACGTGCGCGAGACCCTGCAGATCTGCGACCGGGCCTACCTGTTGCACGAAGGCGAGGTCATCATCCAGGGTACTCCCACGGATCTGATCAACGACCCCAAGGCCCGACGGGTCTATCTCGGCGAGGGCTTCTCCATGTAGCCTGGCAGGGTGGAGCAGCGTCCCTTGTCTTTTTGCATCCCCGCATTCCAGTATCCCCGCAAGTAGCGTTCCCTTGTCTGGTCAAAGAACCAGCGCCTATTTGTCTGGTCAAAATGCCAAGCATTTGAATTTACGGTCTCCCCATTGTATAAAAGTTAACATAATTTACATTATGGGCGAAGAGATAAAGCAAGCTGCGCAAAACCTGGAACAAATCAAAGCCGCATAATGAGCAAAGCCTGGACCGAATCAAAGCCGACAGATTTTGCACTGAGTGAATCAAAGCCTGGCCTGGTCAGGGGCACATTCGAGTAGGAGGACTTACACCTCATGTGAAACGCGCCATGTCCGGCGCACCAAAAAACGGCGCAACGTTTGTTCAAACGTTGCGCCGTGGCTGTGACATGGATGAGCCGCGACCAGGAGACGCCGCCGCGCTTGGGCGCGACGCGGCCACGGCCTGCCGGACCCGGAACTGTCTATTTGTCGGTTATGAACTTTCTGCAGGCTGCGTTGGCCGCGCTTTCCACGTCCGGCTGTTTATAATAGGTGTCTCCGACAATGAGGCCGATGATGCGCATGGTGCCGCCGCCCATATCCTGCACGCCGAAGCTGATGCCGTTGCAGACATAGCCGAAATAATTGCTTTTGGGGTTGTCGCCCGTACGGAAGCGCTGCAGGCTGATGACGACCTCTTTTTCCTTTTTTGATCTGGCTTTTTCAATATGGTCTTCGCCGGGGCCGAAATCAAACTCTTTTACCGCCGCGCGCAAGGCTTTGGTTTTTTCTTCGTCAACGGTGTTGTCGGCTATTCTGACCACGGTGAACTGGCCAAGAACGTCCCGTATGGGGACGACATTTGTATTTTCTATATAATCGGCTATCTGAAAATCCCTTTCCTGGACCCTGCGCAAATCCCAGCTGTTGAGCACATAAAGGTAGTCATCCATGAACCCTGTGCCCTCTTTCATGAGCGTATAGCCGATTTTGGGCCTGTCCAGCTTGCCGATCTTGTATCGGCGCAAAAAGCGGAACATGGCGCCGATGGCGTCGCGGTAGTAAGCGTTTTCTGAAAGGGAGGCCTTGTTAAAGGACGCGCTGAGCACTTTGCCGAGAATAATGGTATCGGTGTTGTGCGTGTCGCTTTTCACGACCATCAGCGTATACTTTCTGTCATCTTCGTGCACCACCTTGGTATCCGAAGAGAACACCATCCGCTCGGCGGCCGTTCCGGGCCTGGAGCCAAACAGAACGCAGACGCACAGCAAGGCCAGAAACGACGCGGCTGATATTTTCATAATAACCCCCTGCCCCAATTTCGCAAAAAACACCTTACGGTATCGGATGGTACGTATATTCCCTTTGCTCAGCAACTGAATTTTACGCTATTCTATAGCATTTTGCAAAATACACCCTTTGCGCCCCGCTATCCATTATTTTGCGCTGCACGCGAAATGATGAGCGGTCTGCCTTTGAAATGCTCTGGCCGCAGGCCCTTTGCCCGCGCAAGGCATGATGCTTACATCAGTTGCAGCAGCAGCAGCGCAAGGACGCACATGCCGAATACCAGAAAAGCCTTGCGGATGCGCAAGGCCAGCAAGGCGCCGATGGCGGCGGCTCCGTAAAGTACGGTCCAGTTGACGTTCAGGGGGATATGTTTCGCGCTTTCATTAAAAACAGCCAAAGAAAACAGAGCGTACAGAAGATAATAAGCGGCGATGAACAGCACCGCGCCCCCGACAAGAATTTGCAGGGAAGAGACAACAAGCATGCGGCCGGGCAAAGAGTTCAGCGGGCTTTCACCCTGAGCGGCCGCGAGCAGTTTTGAGGAGGCGTTTTTTTGCAGATCCCGTTGGCGGGCTTCATGGTACGGCACCAGATAGGCAAAGGGGAGGAGCATGACAAGGGGAAATGCCATGCTTGTCGGGTCATTCCAGCCGAAAGAGCCGGCCAGGGCGAGAAAGAGAAGATAGGGAAAGGCGGCCATGGGCGGGATGTATCCGCCGATAAAAAACAGATCCAGCCAGAAGATTTCAAAAAACAGGGCCAGCGGCAAGGCCGGGGCGTAGTCTCCGGTAATCAGCCACCAGGCGAGCCCGATGCTGATCGGGCGCTCAAGAAAGCCGATATTGCATACGGCCCTGCCGAACAGGGCCGCTAGACAAAAAAAAAGGCAAGCGCGGCATGGGGTGATATGTCCATTACCAGCCCTCCACTTTGGAATCGTCGCCAGGGACCGATCTGAAATCAAAACGGGTGCCCTTGTCACGCAAAAAGCGCATACAGTGCAAATCCTCGTCCGAAGCGGCCACGTGGGCGCACAGTTGCAGTTTGCCCTTGGCATAGTGCATGTTGCCGATGTTCAGAACAGGGATGGCTATGCCCTCTTCCGCCACCAGCCGGGCCGCGTCTTTGCAATCGGCAAAGAGGAACAGGCACGGCACATCGTCAGTCACGATCCGCTCGTATACCAGCCGCACCCCGGCAATGGGGACAAAGTGAACCTGTATCCTGCCCGGAATCGCCAGACGCATGATCTCCTGGTGGATGTGGTTCACGGCAAGGCAGTCATTGACGACGACCAGTTCGCGCGCATCCAGATAGGGCAGCCAGCCTTCAATGATCTGGCCGTGCACCAGGCGATTGTCCAGGCGGAACCACAGCATCAGGTGTCGGATCCTTCTTTGTTTTCTTTGCGTGTTTCGTTTTTGGAGCGCAACAACTGGCCGGCAGCGATAATGCCTTCGCGGCCGGCCACAGCGGCCAGATCCGCCAGCTCGTTCAGGGGCAGTTCGCGGTTGGCCAGCACCCTGAGCAGCATGGGCAGGTTCATTCCGGTCAGCACTTCCACGTCTTTTCGGGAACCGAGAAGGGAAAGACTGAGGTTGGTCGGGGTGCCGCCGAACATGTCCGTCAGTACAAGCACCCCGCTGCCGGTGCTCAGGCGGTCCACCGCCTCCTGCAGCCGGGTGACGGTTTCTTCAACCGCAAGGGAGGAATCCACCTGGATGCATGTGCAGTCCAGGAGTGTCGAGCCCACGATGAACTCCGCGGCCCGCAGCAGGGAGCTGCCGTAATCCACATGCGTGACAAGGATAATACCTACTTGTTGCTTGCCTGCAGTGTCCGAAGGCATAGTGCATTTTCCTTTACATCATTGCGTGTAAGTTCAGG
>JAJDJN010000309.1 GCA_030267245.1 Desulfovibrio sp. OttesenSCG-928-A18 | reverse complement strand
CGACGCCTGAAAGAGCTGGCTGAAGAGAGGCGACGTTTCGGTGCTATGCGTCTTCACATTATGCTGCGCCGGGAAGGTCTGGTGCAAAACCACAAACGCACAGAGAGGATTTACCGGGAAGAAAACTTGTCCTTACGGCTGCGCAGCCGGAAAAAACGCCCGAGCCATTTACGGGTCGTGCAGCCCGGCCCCTGTGGCCCGGATGAACAGTGGAGTCTGGACTTCATGAGTAATGCGCTGATGAACGGTCGCCGTATCGGGGTTTTGACCCTCTTGGATTTGTGGGACCGCTCCTGCCCGGCCCTGGAAGTAGATGTCTCGTTGCCCGGTCAGCGAGTCGTGCGTGTGCTGGAAATACTGCGTTTACAGGGCCGTCTCCCCAAAGGCTCCGCACTGACAATGGCCCGGAGTTTACCGGCAAAGCCCTGGATGCCTGGGCGCAAGAACATGGCGTGCAGCTTGAATTTACCCGTCCCGGCAAGCCGATGGATAACGGACACATTGAAAGTTTTAACGGCAGGCTTCGGGATGAGTGCTTGAACCAAAACGCTTTTTTATCCCTGGCTGACGCCAGGGATACCCTTGAAAGGTGGAGACGGGACTATAATCGTCAGCGCCCTCATAGCGCGCTCGGCTGGATGACCCCGGAAGAATTCCGGGAAAAGAACCAACCCTATAACCCCACGGGAATCACTAGCCTGCATATTGCATGAGCAAGCTCGCATGCTGCAATTTCGAGCTTGCTCATGTTTTTTCGGAGGGCATTTTCCAAAAAAGGAAAACGGTTGTCGATTCAACCAGCGTAACAGCCCCCAGTTTATCGATTTTATCCAAGAATCTTGATTTTTGAACGCAAGTGTCCTGGGCCAGTTCGTGCTCCTTTTCAGCCTTGTTTGATTACCCGGCCTGGAGCCGGGCTGCCGCAAGACGAAAGAGTGTTTTGTAGGGGCAGGACTCCGAGAGCATCAAGGTGACCCGGCGGGTGTTTCTTACGACAGAAGCGCCGATTTTCAAGAGTTTCAGGCGAATAGTATCACAGCGAGCCCGGGCAAGTTCGGTTCCGGCCAGCGCTCTTTGGCGGATGGCGTTGAGCAGCGTATAGGCCAGGGCCGACAACAACACCCGGAATTGATTCGGCAACCACTTGCTGCAACTGGTTCGGTCCGCGAAAAGACAAAGTTGCTGCTCTTTTATGCGATTTTCCATCTCGCCTCGGGCGCAATAGTATTTGTACAATTGTTCCGGAGAGCCGCTCAGGCTTGTCACGACAAACCGGGGGTTGCTCCCTTTTTCAAGATGCTCGGCTTTTATAATAACGCGGCGTTCTTTATCCCATGTCTTGGCCGCATACTGCGTTTCGTCAAACAGTTTTTGTTTTTTGCCGGTTTGCAGAAAACATTCATGCACTTCATCCAGCAAAGGCTGGGCTTCGCGCAGCAAGTTTGCGTTTTTAGCAAGGCCCAAAATATAGTCGATTCCATGCTTATCGCACCAGCGCATGAACCTCCAGCGACAAAAGCCTGAATCGGCACGAACGATGATGCGGGTTTGCGGCCAGGCCTCGCGCAGTCGTTTTGTCAGCAGGCCGAGGACGCCCAACGAGTGCTTTGCTCCGTCAATATTGCTTGGCCGCAAATAGGCGGCAAGCAGATGCTCGCCGCAGAAGACATACAGCGGCAAAAAACAGTAATGGTCGTAGTAGCCGTGGAAAAAGCGCCCCTCCTGCTTGCCGTGCACTTCATCATCCGTGGCATCGAAATCCAGAATGATTTCTTCAGGAGCTTTTTTGTGCGACTCGATAAAGGCGTCGACAAGCACGGAACTGAGTGACCACAATGATTTTGCATCGACACTGTTTTCAAAACGGCACAACGTGGAGGCACTCGCCATATCCACATCCCTACCGACAGCGGTTTGCAAGGCCGGATCGTGACGCAACTCATCATGATCGTTGAGGTCTTCATAGCCAAGGGCTATGGCGTATATCCTCTGGCGCAGAAGGTTTTCAACAGAATGAGCGCAACTGGCTTTGCGTCGGGAATCCGTAAAACAGCGGGCTACCCTCGACAAAAGGGCAAGCGTTTCATCCGCAGCACGCAGCAGCA
>JAJDJN010000308.1 GCA_030267245.1 Desulfovibrio sp. OttesenSCG-928-A18 | reverse complement strand
CCGCGCGCATCCCCCATGAGACTGTTCCGATTACCAAAAAGAAATTCGCGCAGTTTTGATCAGGAAACGCCAATGCAACGCTTTTTCCGCATCCTGATCATCGGGCTGCTGTTTTGCGCGGTGATCTGGGGTTTCTGGATGAACAACGAACGGCAGATGGAACGCCTGCGCAAGGAAAGCATACCGGCCCTTGACAGCACCGGCCTGTTGCGCGAGGAAGAGCAGCAACGCCTGGCCCAGTATGTGGAGCGCTTTCGAAAAAACTACGGCCTTGCCATTGTGATCAGCATCCGGGATCAGCCCTTTCCCAGCCCTTTTTTATTGCCGGACGAACGCGCGGGGAGCTTTTTTTTCGGACTCTGCCCGCCCGATCAACAGGTGCTGTTCGAGGTGCCGCCTCTGGCCGAACACTTACTGGGGCAGCCCTTCATCAGCTACCTGCGGCATGAGCACTTTCGCCCCTACTTCGCGCGTGGAAACTGGCCCGAGGGACTGGCATCGGCCCTGAGCATGCTGGCCGAACGCATGGACAAGGCCGTAGCCCCCGACAATCGGAAACATACAGAACCGTGATTGATATACAACAACACGCCCCAGCCCGGCCCTGCGCCTTGGCCGCGAGCGCGACAAGACCATGAACAAAGAAACAGATCCCCAGATCGAACAGAAGGGGCAAACAGCCCTGCTCATGCATACAGACGGCTCCTGCCTCGGCAACCCCGGCCCCGGGGGATGGGCGGCGCGCCTGGACTGGAAAGGGCAGGTGCGCACCCTGAGCGGCGGATTCAGCCTGACCACCAACAACCGCATGGAACTCATGGCCGCGATCATGGGCCTTGAAAGCCTGACCAGGCGCTGCCGCGTGGAACTTTATACGGATTCGCGCTATGTTCGCGACGCTGTGGAAAAGGGCTGGCTGAAAAGCTGGAAAAAACGCGGCTGGAAAAAAGCGGACGGAAAACCGGCCCTGAACCGGGATCTCTGGGAACGCTTCAGCGCCCTGCTTGAAAAGCACCAGGTCAGGCTGCACTGGCTGGCCGGACACGCCGGGCATGCGGAAAATGAAGAAGTGGATCTGCTGGCGCGCGCGGCCGCAAGCAAAACAGAGCTGCCGCCCGATACCGGCTTTTCCCGCTAAGCCCGGCCCTGAAGCCCACCAAGACCGTGGATATACAAAGTCTCTACAGCGGCCTGTTGCTCCCCCTGCTGCGCCTTGTGCTGACCATGTGCATCGGCCTGCTTCTGGCAAGTCTGCTGGAAAGCCTGCACTGGACGCGCTTTGTCGCAAAACTGGCAAAGCCTCTGGCCCGTGCTGGCCGGCTCGGTGATGTGGCAGCCGCCTCCTTTGCCCTGGCCTTTTTTTCCCCGGCGGCGTCCAACGCTCTGCTGGCCGAAAGGCACGCCACAGGCGAGCTTTCAAAAAAAGAACTTATCTTTGCCAATCTGTTCAACAGCTCTCCGACCTTTCTTGTGCACCTGCCCACCCTGTTCTCCCTTGCTTACGCCTTTCTCGGGACCAGGGCCTTTGTTTACGTCGGGCTTTCCTTTCTTGCCGCCGCGTTGCGCACCGGCGCGACCATCATGGCCGGGCGTCTGCTGCTGCCCGCCCGCCCTCCTTCGGAGGTCAAAACGGAGGAACGGCACCGCAAAAGGCCGCTCTGGCGTGAAACCATGAGCATTACCCTCCGCCGCTTCAAAAAACGCATCGGCAAGCTGCTCATTTTCACCGTACCCATATACTGCGTCTTTTTCATCCTTGCCCAGTCAGGAGTGTTCAAGGCGGCCGAAGCATGGCTGGCCGCCCATGCCGGGGTCTTGTCCTTCCTGAACCCGCAGGCAATCAGCATCATAGCCCTTTACCTGGTATCGGAATCCGGCGCCGCCATGTCAGCCGCCGCCTCCCTGGCCAATGCCGGCACCCTGGGGCCGCATGAAATTATCCTGGCCCTGCTTACGGGCAATATCCTGTCAACGCCCATGCGGGCCATCAGACACCAGTTCCCCTCCTATGCCGGCTACTTCAATCCGGCCCTGGCCGCACTGCTTGTGATCATGAACCAGATATGCCGGGCCGCGAGCCTGATCCTGGTTGCGGTCGGCTATTACTGCTATG
>JAJDJN010000307.1 GCA_030267245.1 Desulfovibrio sp. OttesenSCG-928-A18 | reverse complement strand
GGCTTTAAAAGGGCCAGATACCGGGCAGCAGGAGCCGTTGCTTCCACCTTCTTCGCCGTCCGACAACCCTGCGAAAGGTTGCCGGCAACACACCGAAACGATAACTCCACAAAGGGCAGTTATCGCGGGCGTCGCACAGCCTGACGTCCGCCCTGCCGCCGGCGCATTGCAGGCAAAAGCATCTGATTATCCGTAAGGGCCGCACGGAACACGCAGCGGGTCCCCCCTCGCCGGAGCGGCTTCCTTCGCTCCCACCAGCCTGATCGTCTCCGGACTCATCTCCCGGCTGCCCACAGCCTTGCGGCGCACCATCACACGAAACGTTTTTTTGCGCCCCGAACCCCTTCATGTCCGGCAAAGAACGCTTTAAGTCCATTGCCGGCATCGGGCGTGCTGGGGGCTCAAGCCCCTGCCCGGGCTTTGGGGGCAAAACCGCCGCTTCTTGATCCAATACGCGGGCCGGTCCCTCCCGTCTGTAATTATCCTGGGCATCATCCCGGGGCCCAAGGCGCAAGCAGTGCAAAAGGCAGGCGTAATCGGTACAGGCTGCGACAGAAGGGGCGTGCCGCCCCTGGCAGTCCATGCAGAAACGGCGCACGGCCAGACGCGCCTTTGTGGTCATGCTGCCGGCCGGCGCCAAAAATGGCGCCCTCCTTCGGCGCAAAAGCTTCCCTGCCCGGACAGCGGCATCATGCGCCGCAGCACTTTTTAAACTTTTTCCCGCTGCCGCAGGGGCATGGATCATTGCGGCCCACACGCGGCCCTTCACGCCTGAAAGGCTCCTGACCATAGACGTCGCCGTCCACATAGGTCCAGGCGCCGTCAAGCCTGATGAAAAAAGCGTCCTCGCGCAGTTCCTGCGGCGTGTCCTTGATGGTAAAATGCGCGGTAAAGGACACGACCCCTTCGTCGTCACTCTCGCCCGGCGTGGCCGAATGCACCTCAAGGCCCGTCCAGTTCACATGGCTGGCCCACTTGGAGATTTCTTCCTCACTGACGCCTTCGCGCTTTTCCGGGTGTGTCGAATCCACGAGAAAGGTGTAGTTGCGCAGGCAATGCGCGGAAAAACGCGCGCGCATCAATTCTTCCGGCGTGCGCGCGGGGCTGTCGCCGGAAATGATCGGCCCGCAGCAAGCCGAATACTCCCTGCCGCTGCCGCAATAACATGCGCCGTGTCCGCCCTCTTCCGGGCCGGCCGCCGCCGGCTCCTGAACATTATCCTGCATACCGCCTCCATAAAAACTGTTGTCACAGCGTCATTGTTTTTTCTGACAAAAGGCTGCGTAAAACGCAAAAGGCCCGTCAAAGCGCCCCGCGCCTTGCTCTGGTTCGCTTTGGATGTGCCAGAAGCAGGGGCCAGGGGCAAGCAAAAATATGCGGCTGCCTTGTTTGTGGCAGGGGGTATTGCCTTTTACGCCTCGACAAGTATAGTATGATTTTGAACATAAGGAAAATACAATGCCCGGAACCAGCCCGCAGCCTCGGCAGGAGAAAACATATGGATGTACAGCAGCAACACACACAGGACAACAAGCGGCGCTATTTGCGCCTGCCCCGGCCCTATCGCGTACAGGCCAGGGAACTTGTCTTCCCCATTGCCAAGGACCCCCTCATAGACACCCCCTGCAACGACATCAGCAAGGGCGGATTGTGCGTGGAGTCGCGCTCTCCCCTTCCGGTCGGCACCCGTTTGCATGTCAGCGTGCATATCCCTTTGCTGAACAAATTTTCCAGCACCTTTTTCAAAGTGTATGAAAATGACGCTGAACAGTATTTTCAAGCCATTGCCGATGTGGCCTGGGTAAAATCCAGCGGGGGTTCGCACCTGATGGGCCTGCAGTTTGTCAACGCCGACGAGGACCTGTGCACCGCTCTGGGCAAACTGATTGATGAAGCCTTTCGCAAGCTCAGCAGCTAGTTCGGTTTACCTGTGCAATGCTTGCTTAACGGCCGGCAAAGCGCGCCAACAAGCATTTCAGGGCAAGGATTTTAGGACAAATGCTTGCAGGGCAACAACACTTTTTCAAAGCTAATTTGCTCTGGAGCATTTCTACCTGAAGCGTTATGGCTCCGAAAGTGACCATGGCGCACAAAGGCCGGGACCGCGTGGCGGGCCCGGCCTTTGT
>JAJDJN010000306.1 GCA_030267245.1 Desulfovibrio sp. OttesenSCG-928-A18 | reverse complement strand
CGTGAATGTGTTTCTAGCAGGTAAGGTGCACCATGGAATATTACGACATAGCGGAAACCTGGGACAGAAAGGCCATTGCCCGCGCTCAGGGGATCAGGCTGAAAAACACCGTGGCCCAGGCCATAAAATCGCCGCACTACAGCAAGGTGCTGGGCGAAGCCGGCTTGAACGCCGACAGCATCGGCAGTGTGGACGATATCAGAAAGCTGCCCTTTACCTACAAGGAAGATCTGCGCAAGGCCTATCCTTTTGGCTTCATTTCGGTTCCGCAACAGGAACTGGTGCGCCTTCACGCCTCCAGCGGCACCACCGGCTCACCGGTGGTCATCTGCCACACCCAGGACGATCTGGACACCTGGGCCGACCTTATGGCCCGCTGCATGCACATGGTTGGCATCCGCAAAACGGATATCTTCCAGAATATCGCAGCGTACGGGCTCTTTACCGGCGGCCTCGGCATCCACTACGGAGCCGAGCGCCTGGGCTGCCTGACCATCCCCGCCGGCACGGGCAATACCCGGCGGCAGCTCATGATCATCAGGGACGCCAAGGTCACCGCCCTGCATATCATCCCCTCCTATGCCCTGTACCTTGGCAACTCCCTCATGGACGAGGGCGCGGATCCGCGTTCGCTGCCGCCGCGCATCGCCCTGATCGGCGCCGAGCCGCATACGGAGGAAGTGCGCCAGCGCATTGAATATCTGCTCGGGCTCAAGGCCTACAACTCCTATGGACTCTCGGAAATGAACGGCCCGGGCGTGGCTTTTGAATGCCTGGCCCAGAACGGGCTGCATATCTGGGAAGACGCCTATATACCGGAGATCATCGACCCGGAAAGCGGGGAGCCGGTGCCTGACGGCGAAGTGGGCGAACTGGTCATGACCACCCTGACCAGGCGCGGCATGCCCATAATCCGCTACCGCACCCGCGATCTGACCCGCTTTTTGCCGGGCGAGTGCATATGCGGCAGGGCCCACCGCCGCATGGACCGCATTCTCGGCCGCGTGGACGACATGTTCATCATCAAGGGCTGCAACATCTATCCCATGCAGGTTGAACATGTGCTCATGAGCTTTCCCGAAGTGGGCGAGAATTACCTCATTATCCTGGAGCACAAGGACAGTATGGACAACATGCGGGTGCAGGTGGAGGTGCGCAGCGAGTATTTCGTGGAAGACATGCGGGCGCTCACGGCCCTGCAGCGCGGCATTGCAGGCCGCCTGCGCGATGAAATCATGGTCACGCCCAAGGTGGAACTGGTGCAGCAAAACTCCATTCCGCGCACGGAAGGCAAGGCCAAACGGGTTGAAGACCGCCGCAAGCTTGTGCCCTGATTCGCTTGCGGACCTTTCGGTGGCCAGGGGCGCCGCCCCTGGACCCCGCAGGGGGCATGAGGCCCCTTGACCCCCCATTTGTCAGCGCCTGGGGCTCCTCATTGCACCGTGCGCGACAACAGGGCCGGTCGCGGGTGCAGCCAGGATAACACCGCCATGATCAATCTCCTGAACATGACTCTGGAAGAGCTGACGCGTTTTGTCAGTGAGGAACTCGGGCAGCCGCCCTTTCGCGCCCGCCAGCTCTGGAAATGGCTGTGGCGCAAGCGCGCGCGCAGCTTTGCGGAAATGAGCGACCTGTCCAAAAGTCTGCGCGCCGAACTTGAGGACCGGGCCTGCATCCTCTGGCCCGAGTTGGCCGCAACGCGGGTCAGCAAGGACGGGACAGTCAAATTCCTGCTTCGGCTCCATGATGGCGAACTGATTGAAACCGTGCTGATCCCTTCACATTCGCGCGAAGGAATACCGCGCCTTACCCAGTGTCTGTCCTGCCAGGTGGGCTGCGCCATGGGCTGTACCTTCTGCAGTACCGGCAGCATGGGCTTTACCCGGAACATGAGCGCTGGCGAGATTCTCGGGCAGGTGCTGCTGGCGCAGGACTATCTGCAAAGCGGCGCTTATGTCGCACCGCAGCCGGATGCCCCGGAAACGGCGGCGGGCATGTTCGTGGAGAAGGCAGCCGAGGAGAATCAGGAAGACTGCGGCCTTGAAGACGATGACCCTGAAGGCGATGAGCGCGAAGATGAGGGCAAGGGCAGGCCTGGTGCGGCTGGCCTCAGGGACAGGGGCGCTGCGC
>JAJDJN010000305.1 GCA_030267245.1 Desulfovibrio sp. OttesenSCG-928-A18 | reverse complement strand
TGCTGTCAGGGGCATAGAGGGCGAGGCGGCGGCTGTGTATTTCAGTGTTTTCGGCAACCTTGTACGGACGTCGGAAGCCGGCTTTGCCTTTAATGGCCGCAACAGGCGGCCGCCTCTGGATCCGGTCAATGCTCTGCTGTCTTTTTTCTATACCCTGCTGGCTCACGACGCGCGCAGCGCTCTGGAAAGCGTCGGCCTTGATCCGGCGGTGGGTTACCTGCATCGCGACCGCCCGGGAAGGCCAAGCCTTGCCCTGGATATGATGGAGGAGATGCGCCCCTATCTGGCGGACCGCCTGGCCTGCACCCTGATCAACAGGGGGCAGATAAGGGCCGGCGGCTTCACCCGTCAGGAGTCGGGCGCGGTAATCATGGATGAAGACACGCGTAAAATAGTGCTTACAGCCTGGGAAAAGCGCAAGGCGGAAGAAATAGAACACCCTTTCCTGAAAGAACGCATGCGGGTGGGGGTGCTCTGTCACATTCAGGCGCGGCTGCTCGCCCGTCACATACGTGGTGACATGGACGCATACCCGCCTTTTGTGGTGCGCTGAATTGGAAACAAGGTGCCTCCTGCGGCCAAAAAGGCGGCGGCCCCTGCCTCCCAAAGGACAGCATGTCCCGTGCTTCTCATATTGCTGGGTCATGTTCGCGCTTGCGCAGTGCTTGCCCCTTGTCGGGTGAGTCAGAGAGGGCAGGGAGCACATACCAGAAAAGAGGTTTTTACAATTTTCAGTTCGGCAATGCCAAACGATATAGAGTCCAACATTCTGTTTTTACGATGTAAAAACAGCGGCATGCTGGCACTGACGCTATACTCAGACTGGATAAACAAGGGGCAGCAAAATGATGGTCTTGGTCAGCTACGACGTGAATACGGAGGATACGGCTGGTCGCAGGCGCCTGCGTCATATCGCCCGCCACTGCGAGAACTGGGGCCAGCGGGTGCAGTTTTCAGTTTTTGAATGCCTCGTGGACCCTGCCCAGTGGACAGGCCTGCGCGCGTGCCTGATCAAAAGCATGGACAAGGACAAAGACAGCCTGCGTTTCTATTTTCTCGGCGCCAACTGGAGAAAACGCGTGGAACACGTAGGCGCCAAAGCTGCATACGATCCCGAGGGGCCTCTCATACTGTAGTTGCAATCGTCTCCTCCAAAAAATAGCGAGCACCTGAAATGAACAGCAAAAGCCCGAACGATGCTCGCAAGGATAAGCATCTGGATAAAAAGCTGATTCATAAAAAAACAACTGTGCCCGGCAATAATCAGGCCCCAACCCCAAGCTTTTCGAAAAAGCCCTGCTTTGTCCTTGCTTGACAAGACAAACCAGGCAGACAGTCGCCCCCCGCGTGGGGGCGTGGATTGAAACGTGACCATTGCCGCATTTTCGTCCTGTACTCCCCGGTCGCCCCCCGCGTGGGGGCGTGGATTGAAACGAATTGTAAGGGCTTGTTACATGGCCCTAAACGGGTCGCCCCCCGCGTGGGGGCGTGGATTGAAACTTTTGAAATGGCTTGACGCCATGCTGTATCGCATGGTCGCCCCCCGCGTGGGGGCGTGGATTGAAACCTTTAATTTGCCCAGGGCAGTCCAGCGTTCATTGGTCGCCCCCCGCGTGGGGGCGTGGATTGAAACGGTCCAGGCCTCCAGGCCGGAAAGCTTGAAAAATGTCGCCCCCCGCGTGGGGGCGTGGATTGAAACCATCTGGCCGGCCGCTTTGGTCATCGTGAAACTGTCGCCCCCCGCGTGGGGGCGTGGATTGAAACTGTCCAGATCGTTGTCGTCCAGCACGCCCGGCAGGTCGCCCCCCGCGTGGGGGCGTGGATTGAAACGTTTTCGTAGGCCCGCCACCTGGTCACGCCGGGCAGTCGCCCCCCGCGTGGGGGCGTGGATTGAAACTGCCATACTTGGACAGGTCTATTTCCTTCTTGTTGGTCGCCCCCCGCGTGGGGGCGTGGATTGAAACGTCTCGGAGCTTGGATAGCAAAGCTATGAGTTCCGTCGCCCCCCGCGTGGGGGCGTGGATTGAAACGTGTAGATGGAAAAATGGATGCAGCAAGCCGTCAGTCGCCCCCCGCGTGGGGGCGTGGATTGAAACTGTTTCGTGGTTTCCTCGTGTAAGTTTGTTGTACGTCGCCCCCCGCGTGGGGGCG
>JAJDJN010000304.1 GCA_030267245.1 Desulfovibrio sp. OttesenSCG-928-A18 | reverse complement strand
GGCGGAGCGCACCGCGTCCGCAATGTGCCCCCGGACGCCCGTGCGATCAAGATGGTTGATCGCTTCAATGCTGGTGCCGCCCGGCGAGCAGACCTGCTCGCGCAGAACGGCCGGATGCGCCCCGGTCTGCCCGGCCAGGGCGGCAGCGCCCTTTAACAGGGAACAGGCTATGGCCCAGGAGCTGTCGCGGGTCAGCCCCACGCTCACGCCGGCCTGGGTCAAGGCCTCCATGAAATAAAACACATAGGCCGGGCCGCCACCGGCCAGGGCGGTAAAGGCGTTCATGCGGCTTTCATCCAGTTCCAGAGTCTGACCGAGCCCGGCAAAAAGCTTGCGCACGGCGGCCTGCTGCAACTCGGAAATCCGCGCTCCGCCAGGGTCGAAACAGATGCCGAAAAAACCCTCCCCGGCCATGGCCAGGGTGTTGGGCATCACGCGCACCACAGGGCAGGCCGCGCCCAGCCCAGAGCGCAAAGCCTCCAGAGTAAGCCCGGCCGCAACGGATATGAGAAGCTTGCCGGGCTCCGCAAGAACCGGCGCCATTTCCGCCAGAAGCGAAGGCACCTGATAGGGCTTGACCGCCAGCAGGATGCAGTCGCTTCTTTTGGCCAGCTCCACGGCGGAAGGGGCGCCGTGCGCGCCCTTTTCCACCATCCGCGCCACCTTTGACTCGTGGCTGTCAAACACGTGCAGGGTAAAACTGCGGGCAAGCTCCTGGTCTTGCAACACACCCAGGCCCAGGGCGGACCCCATGTTGCCGCAGCCGATAATACCCAGCCTGCGGGGCTTGCCGCCGCTTGTGCCGGCAGCCTGGGCCGCGCCCACGGCAGAAGCCGCGTCCTGTGCGGCCGCCATCAGCCGACCATTTCCAGAGTATGGAAGAAATAGGCAATTTCAACGGCAGCGGTTTCAGGGGCGTCGGAGCCGTGCACGGAATTGGCCTCCACATTCTCCGCATAGAGCTTGCGGATGGTGCCCGCATCGGCATTGGCCGGGTTGGTGGCGCCCATAAGGGTTCTGTAGCGGGCTATGGCGTCCTCGCCTTCCAGAACGGCCGCCACAATGGGGCCTGAACTCATGTAAGCGGTCAGGCTGCCAAAAAAAGGCCGCTCCTTGTGCACCGCGTAAAAACCTTCGGCCTGGGGCACAGACAGATGAAGCATCTTCAGGGCGACAATTTTCAGACCGCTTTTCTGAATCATATCCAGAATGGCCCCGGCCAGATTGCGTTTTACGGCATCAGGCTTGACAAGACAAAGAGTGCGTTGAATCATGCTATGTTCTCCTGGTAAAATGAGGTAATAAAAGGAAATGGCGGCCCCGCCGCCAGGGCATCAGGAATCTGTGACAATGTAGACCGCTTCTTCCTTGTCTATTTCATGCACCAGCACATCCACCCGGTCATTTCTGGCTGTTTCGCAGCGCAGCCCTATGTAATCGGGATGAATGGGCAGCTCCCTGTGCCCCCTGTCCACCAGCACGAGCAATTCCACCTTGCTCGGGCGCCCGAAATCGGAAAGGGCCTCCAGCGCCGCCCGGGTGGTCCGTCCGGTAAACAGCACATCGTCAATCAAAATCAGGTGCTTGCCCTCAACGTCAAAGCGGATGCGCGTCTGCCCGACAGAAGGCTTGGGCCCGGCGCTGGTCCAGTCGTCCCTGTACAGGGTGATGTCCAGAGAACCGAACAACAGGCTACGGCCAAGCCGCTCTTCCATCCTGTCGCGCAGGCGGGCGGCAATAACCACTCCCCGGCGCTGTATGCCCACCAGGGCAAGGTCCTGGCTGGCGCCGTAGCGTGAAAGCAAGGTTTCCGCCAGGCTGTCAAGACTTGCCGCCATCTGTTCCGCTGTCATAAGTGTGGCGCGTTGAAGCATGCTTCCTCCCGATGCTGCGGCGGACTGTTGAAGAACACGCGCCGCCGCTGATCCTTGTGCGGCATCCCGTATATACTGTTTGCCCTCCGCCTGCAACGGCAGCCGCCCGGGCAGGCCGGACGGATATCCCACCCTCGCGCATATCAGCAGTGCCCTTGCGCATATCAAGCAGGCTGCGGGCTTTTCCCGGGCCCGCCACCGGAGCGCACGGCCCCTTTTGCAAAGGGCCGATGCCCAAAAATGGCCGCCGACAAAAAAGTACGCTTGCTTGCTGCATGACGATGCTTATTATTTACAGGCCGGCATATTG
>JAJDJN010000302.1 GCA_030267245.1 Desulfovibrio sp. OttesenSCG-928-A18 | reverse complement strand
GCAGAGAGCCGGTCACCCCCTCGCGCTGGCCCATGTATCCCTGCACGCCGAGATCAAAAGAGAGCGGCAACGAGGACGAAGGTGAAATGGAAAGGCCCAGTTCGGCGATGCCGGTATCGCCCTTCAGGTCCGGTTCTTCGATTCTGTATCTGTTGGTAGTGGCCCTGGCCTTGCCGTCGAACTCATGCTCCCAGGCAGCGCCAATGTAAGGGGTGACATGATCGTTGACAGTATAGGTAAAACGCGCGCCCAGGCGCAGGCGGTGGGAATCCACATCCTCGAAGCGCACACTTTCGCCCGTGGAAAGCTTTACACTGTCACCCTCCTGCCGCGTCCAGAAGTATTTGCCGTGCAGATCCAGAGAAGCCTGCTCCGTGATGTTCCAGATATAGCCAGCGCCAAAGTGCAGGCCATAATAAGCCGAGGAACTGTCATAGTCTGTTGTGCGGCCGCTGGCGTCACGAAGGTCGGAGCTGTCATAATCGTTATGCAGTTTACCCGCGCGCGCGGAAGCTTCCGCATACATATGGCCGGGGCCGGTATTATGGAAATCCATGCGACCCAAAATGCCGCCGCCGAGATAGTAAGTATCGCCGTCACCGTCCACGGAAGCTGCGCTGCTGAAGCTGTTGTGCGTATCATAGGAGCCGTTACCGTACTCAAAAAAAGCGCCCACGGTGGCCCACCCCAAGGGCAGATCCATGCCGAACGCCAGGCCGGTGAGCAGGCTCACACTGCGCATGTCAACATGAGAACCGGTATTATACCTTAAATAAGCGCCGGAAAGCGCGCCAAAGCCTGCCCAACCGTAACCTGTGCCGCTTTTTCCAAATCTGGCCGAGCGCAGGGCGGACTGCATGCCCTGACCGGCGGCGAGGTCCGCGCCTTGCAAGGTCAGAGTCATGCCCCCGAGAAAGCCTTCCACAAGCGCCTTGGACTGCTTCGTGGCGCTACTGCCTCCAGCTACATCAACCAACAGTTCGTCGGAGGTACTTCTGAAGTTGGCATTCTGCACCACTGTCGCGCCCACCTGGATGACGCCGTCGCCCTGCTTGACCGTTCCTGTCAGGCCGCCGTCCGCCTTGATCAGAGAAAGGGTTTTGCCCACGGGAAAAACCGTGTTGCCCGCTACGCCCAAATTGGCTTTGCCGCCGCTGACGTCCGCCGCGCCGCTGACATTGAGCATGCTGTTTGCATGCGCGGACGTGACGATGAAATACAGGTTCGCGCCCGTGGCGCTCAGGTTGCCGTCATAGCTCGCGCCTTCGCCCCATACAGTGAGGCTGCCGCCAGCCAGGGAATGGGCGTGTCCGTTGGCGGCAAAAGTTGCGCCGCCGTATAGGGTCAAATTTCTGGAAGAGCTCAGATCGCTGTCGAGGGCCAGAGCGCCGCCGTGCACCGTGGTCATGCCGGTGTAAGTGTTGCCCCCGGAAAGGATCAGTGTGCCAGCCCCGGATTTTGTCAGGCCGCCCTCGCCGCTGATGGGGCTGCTGTTGGCATGTGAGCCGGAGGCATAGTTGAATGCGAGGGTGTTGCCGCTGGCAATGCTGATGCCGGACGTGAAATCGATGTCGTTCTGAAACTCCGTGACAGCCGGGGAGCTTGCGTCCAGAGAGAGGATGCCTGAACCGCTTATGGCCCCGCCGCTGAAGACGTAACCGTCCGTTGTCACGGTCATGTCGACCGGCGCGACGCCCGATACGTCCACCATGACGTCGCGGTTGCCGCCGGTGTCAAAAACAACGTGGTCCCCGTCAAGATATTCAATGAGAATGCCTTTGTATTGCCAGTTCTTGTTGCTGTCGTCCGTGCTCCATACGTTGGAGGTCTTTCCGTCCCAGGTCAGTGTGGCTCCGGCGGCCATACCGTTCAGGACACCCGTATAGACTTGGGCCAAGGGGTGGTGGCTGTAGTCTGTGCCCCAGATCCTTCCTTGCGAGTATATGGCGGAATTTTCCATAATGATGCTGTAGCTTTTGCGATCCAGAAAGGTCAGGATACCGTCGGCGAGGGTGTAGTTGACGTCCTGTACGGCTTGTCCGCCGGAGGCGAAGTTGACGGTAAACACGGTATCCGTATTGAGAAGCATGGCTTCGGAGCTGAGGTCATAGCCTGTCCCCGGCTCAAGGTCCCCGGAGCCGAAAGCGGCCAGGGCAACATCCGTCTGCACGCCCAAGTAAAGATTACTGATGGACAT
>JAJDJN010000301.1 GCA_030267245.1 Desulfovibrio sp. OttesenSCG-928-A18 | reverse complement strand
AGGTCAACAGGGCGGCGTCCTGATTGTGGCCGAAAACGCCGGCCGCCATATTGGCGGGAAAGCGGTTTCGCTGCACGTTATAGGCGGTAACCGCGTCGTTAAAGGCCTGTCTGGCAAAGGCCACGCGATTTTCCGTGGCCGCGAGTTCCTCCGAGAGCTGCATCATCACGCTATTGCCCTTCAGTTCGGGGTATGCTTCCATTTGCACGCGCAGGCCGCCGAAATTGTCGGCAAGTTTTTTTTCCGCCATATTCAGGGAGGCGATGGCGGCCGGGTCATCGGGATGCGCCGCGGCCGTCCGCAATGAGTGCAGGGCCGAGTTACGGGCGTCGATGACGGTCAGCAGCGTATCGCCTTCATGCTTCAGATAGGCTTTGGCCACTTCAACAATATTGGGAATAAGCTCATAGCGTCTGGTCAGCTGCACCTCTATCTGGGCAAAGGCGTTTTCAAAACGCGCGCGCAGGGTGACCAGTCTGTTATAGATCAGGACCAGCCCGGCTGCCAGGAGGCCTGAAAGCGTGAGCATAATCACAAGCAGAGTGACGAAACCAGACATAAGCGTCCTCCTTGTACTGCCCGCGTGTTTTGGGGCTGTCCTTGGGGGCTGTTCCAAATAAAATTGCTCGCAGTGTTAACAGACCCTAGCGCACAAAGCCCAGAGTGTAGCGCTCGACCGGGGCGTAGCCGTCCCGCAGGGCGGGCACGTCATCTTCGGGAGCGGGAAAGGGAGAAGTCCAGCGGTTGCCTAGCATCAGGGCGATATGCGGCGGCACGGGCTCTTTTTCCGGATCGGGCAGGGCTCTCGGCGTGCGAAAGGCCAGCAGCATCACGTTCTGCACCACGCCGCCGTTGTATTTTTGCTGCACCGGAAAAATATGCACCTCGTCGAATGATTCCGCAAAGGCGTTGCGGATGGAGCGCAGAAGGCGCCCGTTGTCACCGTTGATGGCGCTGATTATATTCATGATATAGATGCCGTCCCTGCTGAGCAGGCGCTTGATATTCGCCGCCGCCTCGGCGGTGCCCACATGAAAGGGCACGGTATACCAGGAGTTGAAGATATCGGCGAAGATCAGCTGATAAGGGCCGTATTCCCCTTCGGGAACCGCTGCCGAAGTCCGGTTGACAAAGGCTCTGGCGTCCTCATGAAAAATCCGCATGCGCTTGTCATCTTGCGGCAGCCAGAAATATTGCGCGGCGGCCCTGGTCATGCCGGGGTCAAGCTCCACGGTGTCCAGTTGAAATTCCTGCCGCTCCAGTTCCGAGCGCCCGGCAAGAAGCCATTTGGGCACGGAGTAGCCGCCGCCGCCCAGCATGAGGATGCGCTTGGCTCCGGGGTTCATGGCCGTGCCCAGGGCGTAGAACTTGGTGTAGGAAAAGGCCAGGGCGTCGTGGTCGTCTTCAAAGGCGCCAGACTGGCAACTGTCCGGGTCGGTGAGCAAAAAGCGCGTGGGCCTGCCTTCCAGGGTTCCGCGCGCGACGCGAATGGAGGAATAGGAGGTTTCGATGGGGATGGCCTTGTTTTCGGCAAAGGCGTTTTCCACCAGCCAGTTGGAATAGAGCCCGTTGGCGACCATCGCACCGGCAAGCAGCAGGGCAAAGGAGGCTTTGGGCATGAGCGGCCGCAGTTGCACCAGGGCGGAGGCAAGGAGCAGACAGGCGGCCACGCCGAAAAAGATGCTGGTGGTATCGAACCAGGAGAGGAGCACAAAACCGCCGAGAAAGGTGCCTACAATGCTGCCCACGGTGGCAATGGCGTTCAGGCGGCCGATAACTGTTCCGGCACGATCCTTGCTGGTAATGGCCAGGCGCATGGCATAGGGGGACACAATGCCGCAGAGCACGCTGGGCACGGCAAAGAGCGCCAGGGCGGCGCCCACCGTTGCCAGATGCAGCGAGGAAAACAGTGACATCAGAAATGACGGCACCATATCACCGATGAGGGCGGTGATGAACACCGTGAGCGAGGCCATGAGCAGCACTGTGGAGAGCACGGCGCAGGCCTTCAGGTTGCTTCGGGCGTCATGCCCGGCTTTGCCGCTTTTGTCTTTGGCGCCAGCGGCATCGGGAGCGCCGGCTGTTCGCGGCGCGTCTTTCAAAAAATTGTCGGCCAGGCGTCCGCCGAGCCAGTAGCCCACGCTGAGGCTGGCCAGGATAACGCCGATAAGACTGGTCCAGACCACAATGGACGAACCGAGCCAGGG
>JAJDJN010000300.1 GCA_030267245.1 Desulfovibrio sp. OttesenSCG-928-A18 | reverse complement strand
ATTTCCGCGTCCATCATCATGCAGCTCTTGCAGGTGCTGAGCCCGGATCTCAAGCGCATGGCCAAGGAAGAAGGGCAGGCCGGGCGCAAGAAGGTCACCCAGTATACCCGCTACCTGACGGTGCTGATCACCGTTGTGCAGGGTTTTGGCCTTGCGGCCATGCTCGAGAGCATGACCAGCCCGGTTACCGGCGCGCAGCTGGTGCTTGAGGGCGGGGCCATGTTCCGCTTTGTCACCATCATGACCATGACCGCCGGGACCATTCTCATTATGTGGCTTGGCGAGCAGATAACGGCCAAGGGCATAGGCAACGGCATTTCCCTGATCATCTTTTCGGGGATTGTGGCCGGGATTCCCACCGCCATCGGGCATACCTACGCCTTTTTGGGCGACACCATCCCCTATGTGCTGCTTCCGGTCATCGGCCTGCTCATGCTGGCGGTGATGGTCGGCATCGTCTTTGTCGAACGGGCGCAGCGCCGTATTCCGGTGCATTACGCCAAGCGGCAGCAGGGGCGCAAGATGTTCGGCGGGCAGACAACGCATCTGCCCCTGCGCCTGAACACCGCCGGGGTCATCCCGCCCATTTTCGCCGGCTCGCTGCTGGTGTTTCCGGCGACTTTGGCCACATTTTCCGAGCATCCCTGGCTGAAAAGGGCCTCCGAGTGGTTCAACCCGAGCAGTATGCTGTACAACATCCTGTACACCGTGCTGATCGTATTTTTCTGCTACTTCTATACCGCCATCATTTTTGATCCCAAGGATATTGCGGAGAACCTGAAGAAGCAGGGCGGTTTTGTTCCCGGCATCCGTCCGGGTGAAAAGACCAAGGAATACATCGACAGCGTGCTGACCCGCATTACCTTGTGGGGCGCCATTTATATTACGCTTGTCTGCCTGCTGCCCCAGTTTTTGATTTCATACTTCAACCTGCCCTTCTACTTTGGCGGCACCAGTGTGCTGATCGTGGTCGGTGTGGCCATGGACTTCATGGGACAGGTTAACTCGTACATGATTTCACGCCAGTACGAGGGGCTGATGGGTAAAACCAAACTCAGGGGCCGCTATCAGTAAGATAGGGCTGTTGACCCCTTGCCCGCCTCGCGGGCCGGGCAAGGGGTTCCTGCTTTGACGGCTCCCGGCCGCCCGGCGCGCGGGGCGCGAAAGCCAGGGCGCGCTGTTGGAGAGGCTTGCATTGAAAAAGTTTCGCGGCGTTTTTTTGAAAAATGATAACGAGATAGCCTTGATGCGGGAAGCCAACCGCATCGGGGCGCTCATTCTTGACGCCATGGGCGAAGCGGTGGCTTCGGGCGTGCCCACCATGCGCTTTGAGGAAATCGCCCAGGATATGTGCAGGGACTTCAAGGTGCGGCCGGCCTTTCAGGGGTACTATGGCTTTCCATACGCCCTGTGCTGCTCGGTGAATGAAGAGGTTGTACACGGCTTTCCTTCGCCCAGGCGCATCCTGCGGGAAGGGGACATAGTCAGCTTTGACTTTGGCGTGATCTTTGAGGGCTTTTTCGGCGACTGCGCCCGCACTTACGGCGTGGGCGCCATATCGCCCGAGGCGGAAAAGCTCATGCGGGTCACCAGGGAAAGCCTGATGCTCGGCATTGAGCAGGCCAGGGCCGGAAACACCCTGAACGATGTTTCCGGGGCCATCCAGAGGCATGCCGAAGGCCACGGCTACGCGGTTATCCGGCGTTTTGTCGGCCACGGCATAGGGCGCAGCCTGCATGAAAAGCCGGAGATTCCGAACTTTGTTCCGGCCCTTGCCAGCGCGGCGCTGCCATTAAAGGCCGGGATGGTGCTGGCCATCGAGCCCATGCTGGCCATAGGCACCCATGAAGTGGACATACTGGCCGACAACTGGACCGCTGTAACGCGTGATAGAAGTCTTTCAGCGCATTTTGAACACAGCGTGGCGATTACCCCCCAGGGACCGGATATACTGAGCCTGCTTTGAGGCCGGGGAGCCGGTTGTTGACAAGGGGGGGGGGCGTGCTATATATTCCTCCGTCCCGCTCTGCCCCAAGTTCCGGAGGCCCGGATGGGGGCGCGGCGCGCAGGGAAAACTGAACAGGCTCCGAAGCCCGGAGCTTGTGCGAAGCATAAGGTGGTATTTGCCATGAAAGTCAGACCGTCGGTCAAGAGAATCTGCCCCAAGTGCAAGGTGGTACGCCGCCACGGCATCTTGAGGGTTATTTG
>JAJDJN010000299.1 GCA_030267245.1 Desulfovibrio sp. OttesenSCG-928-A18 | reverse complement strand
GGCACAAGTTCTTTGCGCGCCGGGCGCGGCAGCAAAAAGGCCGCAAGGAGCCCGGCGCTCCTTACGGCCTTGAAAATCCCGCGCGGATCAGATTCAGATATAATCCCCGCGATTGAACTTGAAACGCTCGGTGGTGCTGAGCACTTCGGCCTCCGTAATCAGGCCGGAAAGAGCCGGCTGCTCCGCTGCCATGGCCCCGAAACGCGAACGAAATTGCGCAATCTGGCCGTCAACGTCACGCAACAGCGCGTCCGCTTCCCGCAGGTTCGCGCCCTTGTCGCGTGAAAGCTGCGCGGCATACTGCTCCAGACTGCCGAAAATGCCTTCCATGGCCGCCGCCGCTTCCGCCACAAGCCCAGCACCCTGCTCCCCGGCCTGGACTTCAGACGCAAAAGAAATGCCGTCCGCAAGGACAGGCACTGTCTGCCTGAGCCCGGAAGCATCCAGAAGCGACGCCGTAGCCGCAGCGCCATTTGCGCCCGCCTCCAGGTGCCGCGCCAGAAGCTCGCCGAACTCGCCGGCCGCGCTCTTGTTCGCGGCCCGCTGGGGCTGGTTCTCCTGAAGCGCTTGGAGTTGTTCTCTCGTAATCTTCATGGCGTCCTCGTATATTCTCTGTGCGCAAGGGAAAGGATCATGCCCGGCACAAACGCCAGCTGTCATACCAGTCCCATAGTCCCGCAGTCATGGCCCTGCGCTGCCATGCTCTCATGGTCCCGCGCTTTCCTGGCTTCCCGTTTGAGGCAAATTCACTTTGAAAAAGTGTATTCGCTCTGCAAAGATTTGTCCTCAAATCCTTGCCCTGAAATGCTTGCAGGCGAACTTTGTTAGCCGTTAAGCAAGCATTTCAAAGGTAAAATGCTCGACTGCTGCTCCCAACAGTGAAGCACACATCGCGCAAGCTGTCAAAATCCCTGCCCGCACCGCAACAAGAAAACGCCTGTGGGCAAAAATCACCAAAACCATGCGCTGCCAAAGGAATGCAAAATATCTGCCAGTTGCGACAGGACAATCACGTTCTGTAATTACAACAAGTTATAGAGCAAACCCCCTCCCCGGCCCAAGCTTTTTCTGCCCCTATGGAAAAAGCTGCCGCCCAAACAGGCAAAGAGTTCCTGGATGCCGGGCTCTGCGGCATGAACCAGTCAACAAGCTTTCATAAACGCGCGACGCACCGGCTTGCCGCAAGTGCCGGCGCTGACAAGCTGCGGGTCCAGGGGGCCATTGCCCCCTGGCGGGGATTCCAAAGGGGCAGAGCCCCTTTGGCCCAAACAGGCAAAGAGTTCCCGGATGCCGGGCTCTGCGGCATGAACCAGGTAACAAGCTTTCATAAACGCGCGACACACCAGATTGCCGCAAGTGCCGGCGCTGACAAGCTGCGGGTCCAGGGGGCCATTGCCCCCTGGCGGGGATTCCAAAGGGGCAGAGCCCCTTTGGCCCAGACAGGCAAAGAGTTCCCGGATGCCCGGAACTCCCCTGCCTTACTCATGCGTCATTCGGATTAAGAAGATGTATGACCCGCGCGGCGGCGCAGGCCGCGCCGTAGCCGTTATCAATGTTCATGACCCCGATTCCGGGGGCGCAGCTCACAAGCATGCTAGCCAGGGCCGCTTCGCCCTGCCTGGCAACGCCGTAGCCGATTGATGTGGGAACGGCGAATATGGGCTTGCCCGTAAGGCCGCCCAGCACGGAAGCCAGTGCCGCGTCAAGCCCGGCGACCACAATAACCGCATCCGCCTCCGCAATGGCTCCCAGATTGCCGGTCAGCCGCCAGAGCCCGGCAACACCGTTATCTTCGTGCACTTGAAAGCTGATCCCGAGGTATTCCAGGGTGCGGGCCGCCTCCCAGGTGACGCGCCCGTCCGCGGTGCCAGCGGAGACCACGGCGACCCTCCCCTTTGGCCTGCTCGGCATGCGCCTGGCAAAGGCCGTGCGTGAAAGGGCGTGATAATCATACGGGCGCCGTATTTCTTCCGGCGCGCAGGCAAAAAGGTCCGGCGCCAGCCTGGTGAACAGGACAGGCCGTGCCGAGGCCTTACCGTGCTCTTCAAGCAGAAGGAGCAGGGCCTCGCTGCTCTTGCCTTCGCAGAAGACCGCTTCCGGCAATCCTATGCGCGCATTACGTCCGTGGTCGAACAAAATCCCGTGCATGGCCTGTTTTTGTGCTGTATCCATGTCGTATTCCAATGAAGCTCGTGGATCACCGATTAATGGTTCTTCA
>JAJDJN010000030.1 GCA_030267245.1 Desulfovibrio sp. OttesenSCG-928-A18 | reverse complement strand
AGTATCTCGTCCGCCAGGGCTCCGAGCTGCCGCATATGCTCCGCATGCTTGTAATTCAGCTTGAGATCATTGCCGATGATGCTGCCGTATGCGCGGCTGCCGAGCCGTTGCGTGCCCCTGCCGGCCCCGATGCCGGAAACCTGGTGATGCTCGCAGCGCACCGAACCGCAATACACGACCTTGTAGCCCTTGAGGCAGGTGCACAGATCATGATCCAGATCGTCAACCTGCGATGGCGAAAAAATCAGGTCAAAGCCGCCTACGTCACGAAATGCGCTGGCCCGTAAAAGGTGCAGGCAGCCCATAACATTTATGCAGCGCCTGCTGAAGGTATAAAGCCCGGTATCGCGGATGCCGTCGGCCGGAGTGGGGTAGGTGAGCTTGAAGGCTCCGGCCACGGGCAGGCTGATCGAGCGGTATATATACTGAATGGCGGACGACTCCCCCGGAATGGGCGGAAAAACAACCTTGCAGCCGACCACGCCGATGCCCGGGTCCGCTTCCATTTCGGTCAGGTAGCGCGCGAGCCAGTCTTTTTGCAGGATGATGTCGTCGTCCATATACGCGACATATTCGCAGGCCTGGACCCCGGGCAGGCTGAAGAGCCAGTTGCGGGCGGCGGGCGCTCCCACGTTGACGGGCAGGCTGATGATGTGAAAGTCCCGGTCCGGAAACAGCGCGCGCGCAGCCTCGACCCTGCTCTGGCTGTCGTCCGTGCAGCCGTTCAGGAGTACGAAGATCGGGTTTTTTCCGCTGTCCGTATCCGCCAGGGAGCGCAGGGTCTGTTCCAGCAATTCGCCTTTATTCCAGGAATACAGGCAGATGGCGGTTTTTCGTGTTGTCAGCAGCTCCTGGCGCGGTCTGAGGGGGGAAGAGAGTTCTTCAAGGCGCATGCGGACAGGAGCCAGGCGCGGGTCTATTCTCAGGGCTTTGCTGTAGAGTTTTATAGCGTTGCCGCTGTCGCCGGCCAGAAGGTGGTTGTCCGCGGCATAGACCATGGCGTAGGGGCTGTGCTGCTCCAGGGGCAGCTTTTCCCAGAGCGGCAGGGCGCGCTTCCATATGCCCCTGCGGGCGAAGTGAAGAAAGAGCTCCTGGGCCCAGAGGGGCGCAAGGCGTTTGGGGCAGGTAAAGGAGTTCGTCCAGGCATCCGCATCGCGGGCGTACTGAAAATCCAGTTCCAGCAGTGCCGATGCCGCGCCGACATGCGCCGGGTTCTCCCGTAGCAGGGCAAGGAGCATGTCATAAGCGTCCTCGACCCGGTTTTCCGTGCGATGCTGGTAGAGGTGCTGCTGTTCACGCTCCGTCAGGTCAAGCTTTTTCAAAATGCCGAGTTGTGTTTCGCGCTCCGGGCTGGGGTGCAGCTTCTGGTAGAGTCCCAGAATGCCTGAATGCAGCGGCATGGCCCGCATGCCCCGGTCCAGGCAATATACAAAGGCCTGTTGCGCTTCCTGGGAAGCTTCAAAGCCCTGATCCGAGGAAAGGGCGGTGAAAAAAATGCAGGCAAGCTGGCCTTCAACCATGATCAAATCACAATAACGCTCGAAATAGGCCACTTTGTCCGCGCAGTGCAGCAGTTCAAGCTCTCCGCTAACACCCTGCCGGAAGAGTTCAAAGTATTTAGGGTGCATGCTCTGTTCCTTTGCGCATTGTGGGGGTTAAGCTCCTTTGGAGCCCCGCCAGGGGCGTGAGGCCCCTTGGCGTCACGTGAGGTTTCCGGGCAGCTTCAGCATATTCTGGGCAGTTGTTCGCCCTCAAGCATTCCGAGAAGGCGTTTGCCGCCCAGCGGGGTTTTGAGGATCACCCGCCCTTTTCCGCTCTTGGCGTCAGGGGCCAGGATCTGTCCGATGCGGGCCGCCTCCCGGCCGATGGAAAAACGCCGCATCAGGGCAAGCGCCGCCTCGGCCTTTTCTTCCGGCAGTATGCAGATAAGCTTGCCTTCGTTGGCCAGATACAAAGGGTCCAGCCCCAGTACCGAGCAGCCGGCGGCAACGGCCGGGCGGACGGGGATGGCTGTTTCGTCTATTTCGCACAGCACTTGCGACTGCCCGGCGATTTCGTTCAGGGTCGTGGCCAGGCCCCCGCGTGTGGGGTCGCGCAGCACATGGATATCGCCCGCCTCGAGGATCAATGCTTCCACCATCTGGTTCAGCGCGGCGGAATCGCTTTGGACCCCGGCGGCCAGGGAAAGGCCCTCGCGCTGGGAAAGAATGGTCAGACCGTGGTCGCCCATGCTGCCGGACAGCAAAATGGCATCGCCGGCCCTGGCCGAACTGCCTGAAGGCGAAGGATCAGCAATGATTTCGCCAAGGCCGGTGGTGGTGATGAACATGCGATCAGCGGCGCCTCTGGGCACGACTTTAGTATCGCCGGTCACAATCTGCACCCCGGCCTCGCGGGCGGCATCGGCCATGCTCTGGACAATGCGCTCCAGCAGACTCATGGGCAGGCCTTCTTCAAGAATAAAGGCGCAACTGATAAAAAGCGGCCGCGCGCCCAGCATGGAAACGTCGTTCACTGTGCCGTGCACGGCCAGGCTGCCGATATTGCCGCCGGGAAACTCAAGGGGGTCAACGGTATAGCCGTCGGTACTCATGGCTACCGGCGGGCGCAGATGCAATTTTGCCGCGTCATCCATGGCCGCCAGGATCGGGTTGTCAAAACGCCTGGCAAAAAGCTCCGATATCAGTCGCTGCGCGGCCTTGCCGCCGCTGCCGTAGTCCAGCAGGACGCAAGGCTCTGAGTCAGTCATGGCTGTTCATCCTGTTCATCGTTTGTCTGGTTCGTGAAAGAGTTTGCCTGCTCAGGGCAACATGGGGCCCTGTGGCCCGGGAGCACGCCCTCCGCCCAGGGCCCGCCGCAGCATGGCCCGCACCCTGAGGCCGAGGCCGGGATAGTACGGACCTATGCTGAAACCGTCTTCACGCAGCATGGGCACCAGCCCGACCAGGTGCGCCGTGCCCACAAAAACCGCGCAGGAACCCGCTTCCAGAAAAGGGCGCATGCGCTGCCGGAAGCGCTCGTCCCGGCGGTCGATAACCCTTTCGGTGCGGGAGGGAAATTCAATGCTGCTGCCCATCATCCGGCGCAGATCCCCGGCCAGATAGCTTTGGATGTTGCGCCTGGTAAAGCGCTTCCATTCGTCACAGCGGCGCAGAAAAGCCGTGATCCGGTGCAGGGGCACGGATTCCAGCGAGTCGAGCTGCTCTTCAAGGTTCTCCATGGCGATGACCGCCTTGCCCATATCCTTTGCCACGCGCCAGGCTTCCAGATCCACCGACTGATCCCAGCCAAGACTTTCCAGAAAGGCGGTCCACAGCGAGAAAAAGCCGAACCAGGACCGGGTGTGGTGCAGAAGCTGATCCACATCCACCCTGCGCGGCCGTTCCCTGCCCAGCAAACGCGGCATAAAGCCTTCGGGGCCGTATATGAGGCGCTGCAAACGGCGCACATCCCCGGGGGTCAGTTCATCCCCGGCGCGCGGACCGCCGGGCTCGGGGTTGCGCCCGGAAGCTTCAACAGCCGCGAGAAAGTCCTCGTCCAGCGGCCCTTCAAAGATGACCGTTTCCAGGGGCTCAAAAAGTCTGCGGAAGGACAAGTCAAAGGAATAACAGAAAAAGTGCGCGCTTCCGCATAAATAGGACAGGGCGTCGCCCTTGCGCACTTCCAGGACCATGGCGAATTCGCGCTGCCTGGGCAGGCTTTCAAAAATTTGCCGCTTGGACATATCGGGCGGCGCGCTGAGCAGGGCGCGCATGACCGTGTCCACATCCCGCCTGTCTACCGCTTGCGTCGCACGGTTTTTTTTGCCCGCCGCAGGCTGCCAGGCCGCCATGGCGTAAGGCAGAAGTTCGCGCGCCCCCCATTTGCGCTTGAATCTGGCTATGCCGGCATTGACGCCAAGGCCAAGATGCAACCAGCTTTTGCCTTCTTCCTTCGCCCGCTGCAGCATGGTGGCAAAGAGCAGGTCCGTGGCGTGGGGGCTGTAGTGATTTTTTGAATGCGCGCCGATGATGTAACTGCAAAAAGCTTTCGGACTGTAATCCAGAAGCAGGGACGCGGCAAGATTGCCGTCGCTGTCCCAGGCGTTGAGCAGACGCAGGTCAGCCTGGGGAGCGGCTTCGCGGCCCGGCCTGTCCGCTCCCGCTCCGGGGTCTGGCAGCCCGCCCGCTTCGCCTCCCGGGGCGGCTGAATTTGAAAGATCCCGTCGGCACTGCGCAAGGGCGAACTCGGTCCGGGCGTATAATTCCCGCACATTGGGGCGCATGTTCACCCGCCCGAGAAACTCGGCCCATAATCTGCGATGGGCCGGACTGAAGTCCCGGTCCTCGTTTACGCGCAGCGCTTTGGCCGCCGCCGCCACCGGGCCTTTCAGACCGGAGGGGACAGGGGCGTCCGCCGGGAGCACATACAGAAGATCCCTGCTTTCAATGTGCCCCTCAAGGGCTTGAGGAAGTTGCGGGGCGATGGCCCAGCAGGCTGCCGCCCCCGTGCGCGCGACAGCCGCGTCAAGGGCGGAGGCAAACCGCGCGGCGTCATATGCGGCCAGCAAGTCATGAAAGCTGCCGGCAGTGGCCTCCCGGCGGCAAGTTTCCGGGCCTTTCCCGTTTTCGTCTCCAAAGGGCCGTGTATTTTCCGCCAGCGGATAGCCGATGCCCATCAGCCAGTCCTCGGCCGTGAAAAAAAGAAAGCCCTGCTCAAAAAAAGCCCTGCCGCCGGACATGATCTGCATGAAGGGAACCGAATGCTCCGGAATCATGGCGCGGCAGAGCACGGCCCTGATTGATCCGGCATCAAGAATGTCGATATCCCGCATGCTGCTCACCGCCTCTGTTGCCTGCCGCTGTGCCCTTGCCCTGGAATGCTTGCAGACGGGCTTTGCTCGCCGTCAAGCAGGCATTTCAAAGGTAAGCTCTGCTCTATATGTCCACTCCCAGACGTTTGGCGCTGGACATGCCGCCGAGCACAGACCGCGTGTTATGCCTGCCCGCCGCAGCAAGGCCAAGCTGGGCTTCAAAGGAGCGCAAGCCGGTGTTGCAGACCAGCACCACCGGCTTGTCCTTCGGAATTTCATCCAGCCTTTGCGCAATCTGATCCTGGGGGATATTGTGCCAGTTGGCGGGGTATTTCTGCACCAGCGAAGCCGCATCGCGGTCCACCCGGGCGTCAATGAAAAATACTTCGTCCTTGCCGCGCTCGGCCCAGAGCTTTTCAAACTCTTCCTGGCTCATGGGCACAAGGCGTCCTTCAAGGATGTTCTCCGCCACATTGCCCACCACGTTCACAATATCCATGGCAGAGGCAAAGGGCGGCGAATACAGCACTTCAAGGTTCGAGACGTCCTGCACCGTGATCCCGCGCGAAAGCAGGGGGGCAACGGCATTTATCCGGGCGGAAAGAGCGTCGCCGCCCGAACTCATCCCCTGGATGCCGAGTACGCGGCGGCAGGCTTTTTCCACCACCATTTCCAGGACCATAAGGTGCTTTTCAGGGTAAAAGTGCGCCCGGTCAATTTGTTCCACATGCACATTGATGGCGTCAAAGCCCTCGCGCTGCGCGCTTTCAATGGTCAGGCCGGCCCCGGCGGCGTTCTGGGCAAAAAGCTTGATGCCCCAGGCCCCGACAGCGCCGGGGAACACGGCATCCCCGCCGGCCACATTGGTGCCGATGACGCGCCCCTGCCGGTTGGCCATGGACCCCAGGGGGAACCAGCCGGGCTTGCCCGTGACCTGGTTCAGCACTGTTACGCAGTCGCCGCCCGCGTAAATATCCGGATCCGAAGTGCGCAGGTGATCGTCAACAACGATGAGGCCCCGCTCGGTCAGCGTGAGCCCCGCCTCTCTGGCCAGTTCCGTATTGGGGCGAATGCCCGCGCTCATGACCACAAGATCCGCCGGCAGCTCGCGTTTGTCCGTCACCACCCTGGTCACCGCGCCCTTGTCGCCTTCAAAGCGCAGCACTTTTTCCGCCGCATACACGTTGACGCCGTTATCAGCCAGATCCCTGGTGGCCATGCGCGCCAGAGTGGGGGACAAAAAGCCCGGCAGTATATGATCCGTCAGTTCCACCACCGAGGTGGGGATGCCCCACATATCGCCAAGGGCCACGGCCATTTCCAGACCGATAAAGCCGCCGCCCACCACCACGGCATTGTTCACCTTGCCGCTGGCGGCCGCGTTGCGGATGAGTTCGGCTTCATCAAGGTTGGTGGCCGGGCTGATGCCCTGAAGCTCGATGCCGGGAATGGGCGGCCGGTTCGGCGAACTCCCCATGGCCAGCACCAGCTTGTCATAGCTGAGGGTAGAGCTTTTTCCGCTCGCGAGTTCCTCCACCGTCACCGTCCTGGCCGCGCGGTCAATGGACGTGGCCCTGGTCTGCACCAGCGCCGTGACCCCTTTGTGGCTTTTGAAGAATTGCGCGTCGCGCACAGTGCCGTAGGGGGTGGTCTGCAGATCCTCGACCCGGTTGACCTCGCCGGAGACAAAATAGGGGATGCCGCAGCCGCCGTATGAAATCCGGGGAGCCTGATCGATGAGGATAACTTCCGCGTCCGGCATAAGACGCTTGCAGCGACTGGCGGCCTTTGGACCAAGGGCGACAGCTCCGATAACTACAACTCGCATCGCAGAACCTCGTTTTTATTGATTGTTTCTGAGCAGTGCAAGCTCAGCCTTGTCTCAGGCGGCCAAAGGGGCTTGAGCCCCGCCAGGGGCGCTGCCCCTGGACCCCGCAAGGGGCATGATGCCCCTTGCCCCCCATTGTCGTGCATGTTCGCGGGTGCGGGGGCCGTAGCCTCCTGCCGGGGGAGCCTGAGGGAGCAAAGTCCCTCGCGGCTGAAATGCTTGTAGGCGAGTTTTGCTCGCTGTTAAGCAAGCATTTCAAAGGTAAACTGCTCTGGCGCAATAGCCGGCGGGCTACGGCACCTCGCTATCTTTGTAATCCGCACCGGGGGGCAGAGCCGGCTTGCCGGCGCCGTTGGCTTCCCCGCCGGCGGTGATGGCAAAGGGCACGTCCCCTATGCCGCCTGGCGGCAGGGCGGTACTGCCTTTGTCCACAATAATCACCCCGGTCCGCTCCAGCACTTCGCGCCGGAATTCATATTCGGCGACCAGGCGGCGGGTGCGGTAATGCAGCCATACCACGGCCAGGATCAGAACGCAGAGCACCACCGCGCCGGTGATGGCGATATGAGGGATATAGGGCACAAGGGCCGAAGCGATACGGCCGAAGGCGGAAAAGGCACCGTCCAGGGTCATGAGCGCAGCGCCCAGCCCGACGATGCCCAGCAGGATGACGATTACCGGAGCGCCCTTGATGAAAAGATAGAGCTTTTGCATGCGCGAGGGCAAAAGACGCTGCCAGTCCTTGTCCGAAGCACCGCGAACGGGCTGACGGAAAAGGCCCACGTCCGCAAGATGCACGGCCAGGAGGATAAGGCTGGGCGCGATAACGGCGACCGCCCCCCATGAGAGCCAGGGGAAGGTGAAGCGCGCCTCCGTGCCCGCCGCGCCCGCGCTGAGAAAGCCGTAAAACAGGGCGCCAACGGCAACAAGGAGTTCGACAGCGACTATCGAAACCGCGATGTACATCCACAGTTCGCGGCGCTGCTTTTCCGAAAGGGAAGGGGGCCTTTGTCCGCTGTCGTCCGTTACGCTCGTTCGGGAGCCCTTGGCCTCTTTGCCGGCTCCGCCTGGCTGGCTTGTTTGCGTCGTTCCGGAGGCTTTGCCGGCATCGGCAAAGGCGGCGCCGCTGTCAGATCCGTCGCCGGGGGCGTTGTGGGCTTGCTGCTGTGTTGTGCTCATAGTTCGCTGGTGCTGGGGGCGGCCGCGGGGGCAAAGCCCCCTCGGTGCCCCGTCAATATCCAGGCCCTTCCCTAAAAAGCCGGTACGATGCCCTTGGGCTCCAGTTCCTTGACAATGTAGGCCTTGACCTCCGGAGAGTTCACGGCCCTGACCAGCGCCTGTATTTCGGGCTTGTCCTTGTCTTCTTCGCGCACGGCGATGACGTTGGCATAGGGCGAATCCTTGCCCTCGATGATGATCGCGTCCTTGGAGGGGATGAGCCCCGCCTCGCTGGCAAAGTTTGTGTTGATGACCGAAGCCGTGACGTCCTGCAGGGTGCGGGGAAGCTGGGCCGCCTCAAGTTCCAGAAGATTCAGCCCCCTTGGGTTCTCGATCACGTCTCTGGCCGTCACCAGTTCGCCAGGCTTGAGCGTGATCAGCCCGTGGGCTTCCAGCAGGCGCAAGGCGCGCGCGCCGTTGGTGGGGTCATTGGGCACGGCGACGCTGTCGCCCTTTTTGAGCTCCTCAAGGCTGCTGATCTTCTTGGAATACAGCCCCAGGGGCTCGATATGGACCTTGGCGACCCAGGTGAGATTGAGCTTGCGCTCCTGGTTCATATTTTCAAGATAGGGTATGTGCTGGAAGAAGTTCGCGTTCAGGAATTTTTCCGCAAGGTTGATGTTCGGCTGCACGTAGTCGGAAAAGTCCTTCAGTTCCAGGGTATAACCTTCTTTTTCCAGAAGCGGCTTGGCCACGAGCATGATTTCTTTATGCGGAAAAGGCGTCACCCCGACGACAATGGTCTTGTTGTCGGCGGCAAAGGCTTGGGAGGCAAAACAGGCCACAAGGCCCAGGCAGACAAGGATGCGTTTCATGATTGTCCCCGTAAATTTTGGTTGCATATATCACGACCAGCCGCCCATGGCGGCGCCAGCGTGTATAGTACACCGGACCCGCCGGATGCGGAAGTCTTTTTCCTGGTGGTGTTTTTTCCCGGGCAATCCCGGGGAGGCGGGGTTCCAAATCCGAGGGGCACTGATTAATGGTCTTTTTGCCCTCTGGCTGCGCCCTGCTTCGCACAGGGCTTTGTCCGTGCGAAGCTCATGTATGTCTTGATACAGCTCGCTCCGCCCTGAACCCGCCTTACTTGCCAGAGAACAAAAATCCTCATTAATCAGCGCTGCCCTGAGGGCTGTCTCCCAATAAATTCCGTTAAACTACAGCATGCCCAGGGCTTCACGCATTTCCTGACTCAGGCGGCTGCGGACGGCGGCCTGCACCTTGCTGGTGGACGAGGCGAACTGGGTGGCGCGCAGGGAGTATACTTTCTGTATCAATTGCCGCCCGGTGCGCAAAAATGATTCGGTCCTGCCATTGTCCGCCTGCTGCAATTTGCTGACGTCAACGCCCCTCAAGGCCTGGTTGAAAATGCGCACGGCGCCGGAGGGGCCGTGCTGCACGGCCGTACTGAACAGCACCTCCTGCAGGGCCAGAGGCATGCCGGTAAAGACAAGGCCGGTCTGCTCGGCAATGCCCCGCAGCGCCGGCTGAAAATGGCTGCTGTGTATGAAATCGCTTTGCAGCGCTTCAAAACGGGCCGGTTCGTCAGCGGCGATCTTTCGCCATTCCGCCGGCATGCGGCCGTTGCGGCCGCCGGTATTGGCCGGGCCGGCGCCGTTCAGGCGCAAGGCCAGATCCGGCGCGTGCTCCTGCAAATAGCTTATAAAGGTGGACATGGTGCCCGGCTTGGAGGCAATTTGATATTTGCCGTATGAGGTGCCGCCTTTGCTGTCATAGCCAATGGCGGCAATGCCTTCGGAGCCGGATTCGAATTTGGCGGCAAGGCTTCCCAGGGTCCGGTCCGTCGTGGCGTAAATGGTGCCCATAAGCGTCTCATTGCCGGACGCGCGCGCGCTGCCGACCGGGGAAGCTTCCATCCCCCGCCTGGCCGCCGCCGGGTCGCTCCCGCCTTGTGCCTGTCTGCCGTCCTTTCTGTGCCCGGCAGTCTGCACAGCCAGGCGGGCGCCTTCATCGCCCCGGGTGAAGTGCACACTGTGGGCGCCGCCGTATGCTTCAAGCCCCGCGCCCTGCTGGACCGGATCAAGCAGCCTGGCCCTGGTCTGCACCGAGGGCGCTTCGATGGGATCGTAACCGAGTGTGCGCAAGGCCTGTTCGGCGTTGCGTCCGGAAAAGCCGGCGGCCACAAAACTGTTGGGGTTCTGGCTGGTATACTGGCCAATACCGAAGGCGCTGTAATAGTCACGGGAAAAGTCCCTGGCATGGCCGCCCGCGTTCTGCATGGCAGGAGGGACGTAGTTCATCCCAAGGGACTGCGCCTGCGCCGCGTTGGCTGTGGGCGAGGCATAGGCGCTCGCGCCGCGCTGACTGAGGGTGCTGTTTCCGGCTCCGCTTCTTCTGGTGTCCACCATGCCGATGCCACTCCGGCCGGTAATGGGCTGTCCGGAAACGCGCGGGGATGGCTTGGATGATCTGCGCTGCCCCCCGGGCGTGGAAAGACCGGTGTTGCCCTGGCCGTATAAGCCATGTCCATATGGATACTGACCGTATGAATTCTGGCCGTATGCCCGTGTCTGAGCCTGCGTCTGCATCTGTGTATGCGTCTGGATCTGAGCCTGGGCCTGGGCGCGCGCATCGCTTCTGCTCTTTGTTCCGGGGGCAAAGGCGCTCGCCTGTTGTGCCTGTTGCGCCTGTTGCGGCGCATAGCCGGCCGGCGCGGCCTGGTGGGGCTGTCCGGCCCGGTTGCCATGGATGGAGGCGTTTGTACCGAGTATTCCTTGCGCGTGCTGGGGTACGGTGGGGATCGGCCGCGTCTGGCGCGGACTGGGCACGTAACTGTTCATGGGCAGGCCGATGCCTTGCTGCGCGGGGGCCGCAGTCATCCGGCCCGCCTGCTGCTGCCCCGCCCCATTTTGCGATACAGGCAGATAGGAGGCGAAATTGGCGCCGCCCCCGGCATTGCCGGAGCGCAAGGCCTGGGACCTGGCCCGGGCCGGCCTTGCCGAATCCGCGCTGCCAAAGGTCAATTGAGGTTTTCCGTTTACCATAACCACTCCTGCGCCTGTACAGGGGCTCCAGCCCGCTGCCGGCGGAGCCCGGGGGCAGGATCCCCCCGGTATCTCGTGCTATTTTTGCGCATTAAAAATAATTTTTTAATGCGGGGTCGTCAGCCGGAAAAGATGCTTTTTTGCTGACTCGCGCCGCTTCGCGGCGCAGCAGCCTTGCATCTGTTGTATAAAGCAAATTCACAAACTGTGTTTGCTTCGCAAGGCTTTACCCTCAAACCCTTGCTCGGAAATGCTCTATAATCATGCCCTGCTGGTATGTTGGGTCATGAACCGCGCGGGACGGGGCAAGGCAAGCGCTGCTGCAAAGTCGTCTTTTGCATCCGGCTTTGCGCGTATGGCCTGTATTTGCGGCAGCCCTGTTCCGGCGTTCATGTAACAGCAAAGCGTGTGCCAAAATAAAAAACAGCGCATCCGCGCGGTTTGCGAAGCCTTGCCGATAATTTGCGCCCGAGCCTGTCATTTTTTTGAACAGACGCTGGGCGCGAACGAGCCGTTTTCAGGGGTGTTGACAGAAACTGGCGGGCTGTTTAGAGCAATGTACCTTTGAAATGCTCTCGGGAGCACGCGAAATGCGCCTGTGCGCCCGCTCCCGGCGTCAGCACCTGGAGCAAATCCATTTTGAAAAAGTGTTTGTCCTGACAAACAGGGAAAACCATGTCCCGGAATCCCGCATTTTCCTTTATCGCCTCCCTGTCCTGGCCGGTCTGGGCTTTTCTTGTTGTCGTGGGTTTTTATACCTCCGCCTGCGCGGGACTCGTTCATTACAGCTATGTCCCGGAATTGCTGCTCGCCTGGGAAGGCGATGAGGTCCAACTGGTCCGGGAGCGGGGGTTTGACATCGCCCTGACCCTGGCCTCTGTCCTTGCCTATGTGGCGGCGGCGGTACAACTGCTGCGGCGCAAGGCCGTGGGCTTTCGCCTGGCGCGCGGGGCGGCGCTGGGCTTTATGGCGCTTGTGCCAGCCCAGATTGTCTGCCGTTACTTGCTGCACGAGGACAGTGCGGTCTTTGCCGGCTTGCTGCAAGTGCCGACGCTTGTTCAAATGGCGGTCAACCTGGCCTTTTTTCTCTATTTTCTGCGCGCCAAAGCGGGCAGCGCCTTTTCCTGACTCCATATCAGAGCCTGTCACTGCACCGCGTGCGACAGCAAGCGGCCTGCAAGCGAGCAGCGCAGCGTGCCTTTAGCTCAGAATCCGTTTCGGATTTTGAGCGCATACCCGAAAAGAACTTTTTACAATTTGCAAATCGGCCCTACGCAGCAATATCTAATGAACACCCTGTTTTTACTATGTAAAAATAGGGTGCGCTGGCGTTGGTCCAATATTCAGGTTAACCCGGAGATCTTTTCGGAGTATTTTTAATGAGTTCCCGGGCATGAGTTCCCTGGGCTGCCGCCCCGGACCCTGCTCGGGGGAAATGATTGCCCCCGAAGCCCCTGGTTTCCGGCAAAGGGCGCAAAGCGTCCTTTGCCGGCATTGGGGATACAGGGGCACTGGATGCCCTGCCGTGGGCAGGGGCGAAGCCCGATATGCGGGTTATTTGGGTTTGTAGGCCTTGAATTCGTCCCGGCGGTTCTTGGACCACACGGCCTCTCCCGAGCCCATGACAGCGGGGTGCAGTTTCCCCAAGCTGAGCACTTCCATCTGGCTGGCCGGAACGCCGAGATTGAGCAGGAACTCGTATGCGGCCCGGGCCCGGCGCTCTCCAAGGGCCAGGTTGTATTCTTCCGTGCCCCGTTCGTCGCAGTGCCCTTCAATGGTCACGCGCAGCTGCGGCATCTGTCTGATGATCTCCGCTTTTTCGGAAAGAATCTGCTTTGCCTGGGTCGAAAGATCAAAACGGTCATACTCAAAGTAAATGACACCGTTGGAAATGCTCAGCGCGGCCTGCCTTTCGCTTTCGGTCAGGGGCAGTTCGTCGTCAAGCGGATCCGTGGCCGCGGGAGCCACTTCTTTTTTTGCGCAACCGACAGCGGCGGCGACAAGCAGGATCATGGCAAGCATAAGGCAGCGGCGTAGCGCAATATTCATAAAAGTCCTCCTTAATTGCGAAACAGCATCGGTTTACGATGGACCTCAGCGGGCTGCCGGTCCCCAGGCCGGGAACGAGGCGTCCCCGGAACCTGTGGGCAGGCGGCGGGCTTGTCCGCCGTTGCGGGTGGTTATGTATATTTCCTTTTGCCCGTTGCGCGTGGACATGAAGGCGATGAAATAGCTGTCGGGCGCAAAGCAGGGTTCTTCATCACTGCCGGGTCCGAAGGTCAGTTGGCGCTCCTGCCCCGTGACCAGATCCTGTACAAAGATGCGGTGTCCGCCGCCTTCACGCCGGGCAAAGGCCACCAGGGTGCCGTCCGGGCTGATGGAGGGGTCGGTGTTGTAGGTTCCGGACTGGCTTATGCGGCGCACCATGCCGTTGCGAAAATCCTTGAGAAATACATGGGGGTTGCCCAGACGGTTGGATGTAAAGGCCATAAGCAGGCCGGAGGCGTCCAGGGAAGGGGACACATCAATGGCCGAGCTGTCGTCCAGCTTGCTTTCCTTCTGCATTCCGTGCCCGAGGCGGAAGATGCTTGGGTTTCTGCCGTCCGTCAGGCTGACAGCCACGCGGCCGTCCGGGAGAAAGGTGGGGCCGATGACCGTGTTGCCCGCAAACTTGATGCGCTGCACGCTTTTGCTGACAACGTCATAAATGCCCAGTCCGTGCGAACGCTTGTCGATGTGGGTGAACACAACGCGCCTGCCGTCCGGAGACCAGGCCGGAGAAATGGCCTCACCGCGCATGTTGGTCAGGCGGCTCAGGCGGCGGCCGTTGGGCTGCACGCACCAGATGTCCATCTTGTTCACTCCGTCCGATTTGACAAAGGCCAGCATGGAGCTGAAAAAGTCTCCGCGCCCGATAACGGCCTTGAGGAACTCGGCGCAGAACTCATCCGCCACGTCATAAAGCCCTTCTTCCCCACCGCCGACCGAATAACGGCTGCCGAACATGAAGCGGCCTTCCGTGACCTCAAAGCAGCGCAGCTCCACCTGGGAGCTGTCCAGCCAGTTGCTTGTGATCAGCATATGGGCGTTGGCCATGGCAAAGCGTTTGAAATCCGCCCCTTCGCCGGAAGCCGACGGCACCTCGGCCCCGCCCGGGATCCCGCTTGGGCCGATGACCGCGATAAAGGGGATCAGGCTCAAGTTGGCGTCTATGGCCTGCTGCAGGCTATAGGCGCGGGAGGTCTCGCCCATGGGGGTGGCCTGGACCACATTAACCATATTGCTGCCCGCGCCCACCACTTCAACGGTATAGGGCGCGGCCGCCGCAATATTCGCGGAGCAAAAGACAAGACAGGCCATCAAGGTCAGGACCATTCTCAGCGGCTGTTTGCGCGGTGTACTCATTGTTCTTTTCATGCTTATCCTCTTGCTGAAATGAAATATGCGGGGCAGGCCCGCTGCCCTCTGCTGGGGGAGCCCAAGGGGGCAAAGCCCCCTCATTACTTCGTGCAACATCAAGGCCCAAAATGCCTGTAGACGAGCTTTGCCCGCCGTTAGGCAGGCATTTCAAAGCTCAAGAACCCTAATCCGCCTGGGCCAGGGCTTCGGGCGAAAAACTGATGTCAATATTTGAATAGCCGGGATGCGGCGGCGGTTCAAGTACCGCAGTGGTAGCAATGGCGCGCATCACCGTTGCATCAAAGAAATTGTTGCCGGAAGGGCTCACCAGGCGCGCGCTTTTGATCGTGCCGTCCGAAGCTATCTGGATGTTGACCACGGCGGTAAAGTTTCTCCTGTCGGTTCTGCCGGGCCAGGACCAGTTCTCCCGGACCCTGGAGATGATGGAATCCTGGTATGCGCCAAGGATGCCGTAGCCGTCCCCGCCGCTGCCGCCCGGGCCTGTTCCCTGCGCATCAGGTCCGGAGCCGCCCGCCTTGAGCTCCTTGTCCAGCTCGGTAAGGGCGCTGGAGAGACTCTGCCCCGTCCCCCTGCCTCCGCGTTCGCCGGTCTTGCCCCGCTTGCCCTTGACTTCCTGATCCAATGCGGCAAGGGCGTCGTC
>JAJDJN010000003.1 GCA_030267245.1 Desulfovibrio sp. OttesenSCG-928-A18 | reverse complement strand
GATGGTAAAAGTAGACACGATTGATAGCTACCAAGGCGGCGAAAACAGAATTATTATTCTCAGTCTGGTGCGGCACAATATGGCGCAAAAAGCTGGATTTATGAATGATCAGGCGCGGATAAATGTTGCTCTTTCCAGAGCGAAAAACCATTTGGTTATTGTGGGTGCATCGCAGATGTGGTCGTCTCAGAATAGCCCATTGGGGAGAGTCTTTAGGTTTATCAAGGAGAAGTCTTTGGTTGCCAGCGGAGAGTATCAAGTTATTCCTCTTTCCAATCCCAAAAGTGAGTAAATCATGTCTGAGTCAGCAAACGCTATTAAGCAAGTTAAAAAGCGACTGATTGCAAGCTATTCTTTTTTGATACCGGCAAAAAAATATACTGCTGACTTTGATGTTACTGCAAGAAATCCTCTTCCAGCTTTTTTAGAGATATCAATCCAGCTACTTGATACATTAAATAGAATAAGTCCGTATGAATTGCAGTCTTTTCTTGGCATTAATGACAATGAAAGAGAAGAACTCCTGCAACAAATTATCAGCACAAATCTGGCATTTTTGAATGAAAATGGTGATATTGAGGTAACAAGTGGACTTAACGAATTAAAACAAAGTGACGGAACAATACAACTGGAAGGCATTGAAAGATATACAGCATCATTTTATATTGATTTAGCTTCAGAGCATATCCAACCTCGTGCATCAAATCCAAGTCTGGCTGGATTTTATGAATTAGTTTCTGAAGAGACATTATACAATGAGTTCAGTGCAGAATCTATATTTCAAGAAGACTTTAACAGATTCAAGCTCTGCACGACCATAGAAAATATTAAAAAATCCAAAACGCGGCTCTATAGAATTAACAGCTGCTTTTATGAGAAGCTAGTTTCTTTCCCAGTGTCTGTGGATATCCACTCAGAATGGCAATCCGATGGACATTTAAAAATATCTTCTTCTTTGTCCGGTTTTTCAGGTGACAACCTGGATCTTGTCGTGAATAGCGGAATTCTTAGATACATCAACACCATATTCAATAATCAAACCACCCAAAATGACTCTCTTTCCGTGCAAGATTTTTGTCTCAGAGTCCAGGATAATGTCTTACTAAATTTTGAAGGCGCTGGAGGCACTTTTGACATTGAAAAATACCTCCGGGAACGTGACAAACGGAGAACAGGCTATGGTTCGCCAAAAACAACTGGAATCATTGGCTCTATATATTTGCCACAGAATAAAGGAGGCTTTATCAATTGGCTGAGCAGAACGCCAAGCATTCAGCCCATACTGTGGCTTCCCTCTTCGGCATCATATTGGGGTGCAAGCGCGTACTCGAGAGCCTTCTACGAGCAGGTGGCTGAATTACTTACTAAAAAGCAGAGTTCACTGTCATTGGTTTTTCCCAAAGCAAGTTCTAAACAAGAAGCACATGAATGCCGTCAACGATATGGTGGAATCGCAGATAACCTTTTATCATTTCAAAATGCACCCCCTCTAGATGAAATGGAGATCCTAATTGTTCCAGGTTCCCCTTGCTGGGCTATGGTGCAGTATCATGCCCGAATCGCTCCTGCATATGGCCTAAGGGACGCCAGAATACCTATTGGTTATACAACGTACGATCCTGAGCGGGTCAAAATGCTTTGGGAATTGATGTTGCGAAGAACTAACTTTCAGGACGTGAAGGATGTTGAGCAGATGACCGCCGGGCAAGTACCAGACAAAATTTTAGAGTGCCTAAGTTCTTCGCATCATTGGGATGAGCACTCCAGTCTTATTAATTCTTCCAGTGGAGAGGAAGACGCTGTGGAATAATCCAAAAATAAATGAAACAACGCACTCCCCGTTGCCCCAGAACATCTTGCGATATTCGGTTCAAGTGAGTGCCCACACAATGAGGGTGTTTGACCCCAGAGGAACTTGTCCTCAAGCATGCGGAAGTGTCTGATTTAGGTCTGCACTGATGAAGGGGCTTTACACAGACACAGCCAGAGCAGAAACACCAACTGCGAGAACCGAGTTTGCCAGGGCGTAAACAAAGTCTTTCGCGGTAGTGGAGAAAAATATGTTCTGACTATTTGGACCTTTGGAGAGTATCATGCTGGCGGGCGTGCTGCCACAACGCTGCGCGCCGACTCGGTTACGGAGAGTCCAGCTGTATCCAACACCAACCGTTCCCGGTTCCACGGCTCGTATTCCCTGTCCATAACTTGCTGCCAGTTTGGCAGGCAAAGGCCCTCCACATCACTTTTTCGGGATTCAACGCGTCTTTTGTGTTCCGCTTCGTCTGAACAGACCACCTCGATTTCCAGGTACGGCGCGGCCGCCTGGATAGCCACATCTCGCCAAGCGTCTCGCGTAATTTTTAGGGGATTCACCGAATCCGCGACCACTGTCATACCGTTCTTGAGATTGTCCAGGGCCACGGCATAGGCCGCGCAGTATCCGGCAGGGCCGAGATTCCATTGATCAGCCACGAGCCCGGAACGAATGATGCCCATCTCCAGGCTGTCAATGCGCAGGTATACCGCACCAAGTTCACGAGCTGCAATGGACGCAATGGCGGTTTTTCCTGTGCCGGGTAAGCCGCTAAAAATTATGAGCATGGACACCCCTTTTTATTTGATAGGCATCATCTGAAAACAGATCGCCGGATATGGTAACCAACGACCTCAGAGTGGAATCGATATACGGCACAATCACAAATGATATCGTTTGAGCAGCTTCCTCGCCCTGGCGCGCATGGCTGGAGTACCCCTTTCTCTGGCAGCCCAAAGCAGCGGCAGCACATCGTTGCGCAGGCCTTCGTCTTCAGCGGCAAAATCAGCCAATAATTGGAGGGAAAAGGTCTTCACAATACTGCTTTCACTGAACAAGAAATCTTTGAGTGTATCAACCAGCAACTCGATACCTTCTTTGTCGAGAGTCAAGGTACGCAACGCCTGAAGCATGCAAGCACGAGCAAGGTGGCTGTTGTCCGGATCGAGCAGGCGGTCAAGGAATTGTTCCTTATATGGCTGCAACAAATCCGGGCGTTCGGACGCCACTTTGGAAACGGCATAAGCGGCACGCATGCGGGCCAGTGGTTCGTCAATCGTCAGTCCGTTGAACAAAACCTCAAACAGACCGGGATCGTGCAGAACCGTCTCCGCAACCAACTGCGCCCGATCCGTTGACCAACGCTTGCCACCATGGAGTGACGATATTAGCGGATGATTGTTCATTTAGCCCCTATAACCTTGTAAGCAATTGCCATTTTCCCGAAAGATGCCGTAAGCAACATTTCTTGTCGGGTCAAGCCAGAATGGTATCGACAGGTTGCGTGCGGCAAATGTTCAAGCGCTGTACTGGCTGTGCCGGTATCATCACTTGTCAGTTCATACACGGTACGCCACAAACCTGAACGCCATCGTTCAAATTTAGCAAAAAAAGTCAGGAAACTTCAAACGACAAGCTGTAAAAGGGAAACATGAGCAACAACACATACTCAAGAAGAATACAGCGGGTATTACTGCACATTGAAAAGCACCTTGACGCTTTGCAAACACTTGATGAATTGGCGGCCATCGCTCACTTTTCCCCCTTCCATTTTCACCGGATATTCAAAAGTCTGGTTGGCGAAAGTGTGGCGGCTTACATTCGCAGGTTGGCGTTGCAAAAGGCAGCGCAAGATGTGTCTTACTCGCGGAACTCCATTACCGCTATTGCCTTGGATGCTGGCTATGAAAGCCCGGAAGCCTTTACTCGCGCTTTTCGTTCCGCTTTTGGCGTCTCTCCATCGCAATATCGCAAAAATGGCGGTTCCCATGCGTTCTCGATGAAGGCGGATGTTGCGCAATACCCTTTTTACCATACTAACCCGGAGGTTTTTCCAGTGGATGTGAAAGTGAAAGTATGCAAGCCGGTTTTGGTTGCCGCATTACGCCACACCGGCCCTTATGATGCTTGCGGTCCCGCTTGGGGGCGCTTGTGTGGCCTGTTGGGGCCTGCGGGCCTTATTGCACAAAACTCCCCGGCATACGCTGTTTCTTATGACGACCCCGACTCGACTCCTGTTGAAAAGTGCCGCATGGATGTCTGCATTACTCTCCCCGAAGGCGTTGATGAGAACACGCCCGCGCTCGCCAAGCTGTTACAAACTACCGAACTGCTTACCAAACATATAGGCAACGGCGGTGAATACGCCTGCGTGCTGATCAAAGGCCCGTACAGCCTGCTGCATCCGGCTTACCGCTCACTATTTGGCGAATGGCTGCCACAAAGCGGCAGGGAGCCGGGAGACAGCGTAGGATTTGAAGCCTATTATAATGACCCGACAAATACGCCCCCGGAAGAACTACTTTCAGAAATTTTCATTCCCCTCAAACCGTTAGCATAGATAGCGGAACACCCCCTAGAACCCTAAACGTAACTGATTGTGTAGCAAAATACCGTCCAAGCTGCTGCGCACAGCAAGGCGTTCAACATTGCATGCCGCTGGTGCATGTCTGAGATGCCATTGTGCGTTGCTCAATTTTGAGGAACAGATTGGCTGTTCCTCTCTTGCGGCGTGTTACAGGCCACTTTATGAGGAGGCGTGGCTTTTGTTCTGGGAGCATGTTCACCGCTTGCGGCTGCCTTTACCAGCGGAGTTATTATGAGAAAACAAACCACTGTTTGTTCGGCGGAGTTTGAAGAACAGGCGATAAGAACAGTTGCACTGGCTTTTGAGCTTTGCGAAAGCAGAATACATGCAAACAAAGGGGATGTGACGCCAGAATTGAAACTTCTCTCCGCCGCCGCGCTGTCATTGGAAAAGGTGGTCGCCGTCCTTGTGGCGGCTGAACGTCTCTGCAAATAATATTCAACAGAGCGCCCGCAGAAATGTTGGCGCTCTTCTTGATGCGTTGAGTGGTCGAAAGCCGCAGAGAAGTTTCTTTACCCCGGCGGACAGGGCAGGAAGTGCATATTCGCGCCTTCAGAAAAAGCAAACTGCGCAAAAGCCTACCATAGAAAGACCAAAGTTGTCCCGGCAAGTCTCATAGCGCCCTCAAAAGCTGCTGGTATGATTGCTGGTACAAAACCTCTCTGCTTTTATTTTTCTAATATTTTTCAGCTAGATATAAAAGCTTGACGAACAAGGCGGAAAATGAGGCCTCCGGGGTCGTTTCCACAGCCTTGACCAATCTGGCGCTATACCGCGATCCGGTGGTGGCGCTGAATACCGCGCATTGTGATTTCCGCATCCATGACCTGATGAACCACGAAAAGCCGGTGAATCTCTATCTGGTGATTTCCCCGGCTGACATTGACCGTATGCGGCCTTTGCTCCGGCTCATGGTGGATATGATCGTGCGCCGGATCTGCTCCAAAATGGAGTTTGCGGACGGTTCCAGCAAGGCGGGTTACAAGCACAGGCTTTTACTGCTGCTGGACGAGTTCACCAGCTTGGGCAAGCTCCCGATTATGGAAAAAGCCTTGGCCTACATCGCGGGCTACGGCGGCAAAGTTTACATTATCGTTCAGGACATTACTCAGCTTAATGCGGTGTACGGCAAGGATAACGCGCTCATGGCCAACTGCCATGTGCGGATTGCCTACGCGCCGAACACAATTGAAACGGCCAAGACGCTTTCCGACATGACGGGGAAAACCACTGTCGTGGAAGAAAAAGTGTCCCTTTCCGGTTCACGTACCGGGCACATGAAAAACGCCTCGGTCAACGTGACGGAAACGGCCCGGCCCCTGCTCACGCCTGACGAGTGCATGAGGTTGCCCGGCCCGGAAAAGGACAGCCAGGGGCGCGTGCTCAAGCCGGGCGACATGCTGGTTTTCACAGCCGGGCAATCGCCCATCTACGGTCGGCAGATTCTCTATTTCTTCGATCCCGTCTTCTCGGCCCGCGCCAAAATTCCGGTGCCCGGCCTGAACGCCGTTTATCCCAGCGGCATCAGCGATTCACTGTATCAGCCGCGCCCGGCGTCCTGGTACTCGGCCAGGCCGTCCTCTTCCGCCGCCCCAAAAACTGCGGACGCCGCGCCTGCGCCCACACAGGAGAACTCCAGTGAACGCTATTTTATGGAATAGCCGGGTGCGATGCTGGCTCTTTGCCGTTCTGTGGCTGCTGCTGGCCGGTATTCTGGCGCATGGCTCCGGTCTGCGTTTCAATCCCACACCGTCCTTGCCCAAGGGAGTCTACAGGATCGCCCCTGGTCAGGATGTGACCAAGGGAGATTTCGTCAGCTTCTGCCTACAAGGCGAGTTTGCCGATTTGGCGAAAGAACGTGGCTATCTTCAGGCCGGTTCCTGCCCCAATGGCTTGCGTCCGCTACTCAAACGCCTGGCAGGTCTGCCCGGCGACTACATAGAGGCTGATTCCTTGGCCGTCCGCTCCATGGACAGTCAGGGGCGACCCATGCCTTCCGTCCTCGCGTCCGGCGTCATTCCCTCCGGCATGGCGCTGGTGCTGGCCGATCATGAAGGCAGTTTCGACAGCCGGTATTTCGGGCTCGTTCCCTTGGATAGCCTCCAGCGGGTCGAGCCTCTTTTTTTGTTCAACCCCAAAGGAGAATGATCATGAAACACAAAGAATACCTTGCCGCCGCCGCACGGTCGGCAGCGGAACAGATTGCCGCTGATCCGGCGCTGTACGTTCCGCTCGATCCGGACGTGGCCGACTACATGGGCGCGTTCAGCGAAGACTCCATTATACTGGCCGACTTGATTGAAGACGCGCTGCTCACCATCAACGGCCAGGGGGAGGCGGTCTATGAAGGACGATAAAAAGCCCGAAAAAGCCAAACGCCGCCCCTTCCATGAAGAGTTCGCGGAAAAGATCATTGGCCACCTGAAGGCGGGCACCGCTCCCTGGCAGCGGCCCTGGCATCCGGGTGACGCTGTTTCCGCGCCGCACAACCCGGCTTCCGGCACGGTGTACCGGGGCATGAACCGGGTGCATCTGGCGCTTTCCGGATACGACGATCCGCGCTGGATGACCCTGCGCCAGGCCAACGACAACGGCTTGCGCATCCTGCCCGGCAGCAAGGCCACGCCTGTGGTCTATTTCCAGTTCACCAAAGATCAGGATCGCCTGGGTGAAGACGGAAAGCCCGTTCTCGGAGAAGACGGCAAGCCGCAAAAGGAAACAGTGGAACTGGATAAACCGCTCATGCGTCTGGCCCATGTTTTCAACGCGGAGCAGATTGACGGCATGCCGCCGCTGGAGCTTACGGGCCAATCTTTTGAGTGGGAACCCATAGAAAAGGCGGAAAACATCCTCTCCGCCTCCGGCGCGACCATCAAGCACGACCAGAGTAACCGGGCTTTTTACCGGCCCATGACGGATTCCATCCATCTGCCGCCGCGTGAAAACTTTGAAGAGCCCGGCTTGTATTACGGCACGGCCCTGCACGAGTTGGGGCACTGGACAGGGCATGGCAGCCGCATGGAACGGGAGTTCGGCCCTTTTGGCTCGGAGAAGTATGCACGGGAAGAGCTCCGGGCGGAGATCGCGTCCTGGATGCTCGGCCAGGACATCGGCATATCGCACAATCCGGAACAACATGCGGCTTATGTGCAGTCCTGGGTCAAGGTGCTGGAGGAAGATCCCTATGAAATCGTCCGTGCCTGCCGGGATGCGGAACAGATCAAGGAATACGTTTTGGGTATGGAAAAACAAAAAGAGCTTGGCCAGGAACAGACCGTGAAAGCGCCGGAGCCGGAAAAGGTGCTGGAGCGTAAGGAGGATATTGCCGCTATGGGAGTTCCGGCAGACCCGGCCAAGGAAAAAACCTTCCTGGCCGTTCCGTATAAAGAGAAGGAACAGGCCAAAAAGCTGGGAGCGAAGTGGGACAAGGAAAACAAGCTCTGGTACGCGCCGGAAGGCACGGACTTGAACCAGCTCTCCGCCTGGCTGCCGGAAAAGACCAAAACGCCGGAACCGGTGCGCACCTTGCCGCCGCAGGAAGAATTCGCGCAAGCCCTGGAACAGGCCGGGCTGGATCTGCGCGGCAAATCACCGATCATGGATGGGCAAATACATCGAGTACCGCTCATTGGCAGAAATGGCGGAGAACTTGACGGCGCATACTGCGGCTTTCTCGATGAGCGTCCTGCTGGTTGGATGCAGAATTTTAGTGCTGGCGAAAAAACAACTTGGGTTGCCACAGGCCATACTCTGACAAAAGAGCAGATAGAAGCCCAACGCGCTGAGATCGCCAGAAAACGAGAAGAACGGCAGCGGTTGGTTCTGGAACAGCAGCAAAAAACGGCGCGTGAGGCCCATACGGAATGGATCGCCCATGATTGGGCAGCTGACGATAATCCCTACTTACAGGCCAAGGGCGTTCCGGCTTTTGGAGTGCGTGAGGATGTGGACGGCACTCTCCTTGTTCCGGTGATGACAGTGGATAAAGAGCTACGCGGCCTGAAAGAAGTACAGAATCAGGTCGGCCTGGTTCTACGGCAAGATATACAACAAGAAAAAGCCCGTCAGCAGGGCAAAACAAGGGAGCTATCCTTATGAAAGATGTAAGACTGTCAAGCGAATCCGTAGCTTGGACTACTCCGTGGGAAGTGTTCCGCGCTTGGGATATGACACATGGAAATTTCGATATGGATGTATGTGCCACACCGGAGAGTGCCAAGTGCGAAAACTACATTACCTGGGCTGAAAGCCTTGCAGAGCCGTGGTTTGGCACTTGCTGGCTGAATCCAATGTATGATGCCAGCATTGGCCCCTGGATCGCCAAAGCGATGGGCGAGTTGCACGATGGGCGTGCAGATCGTGTTGTAAGCCTTCTCCCTGCACGAATTGATACGGCATGGTGGCATGATCTCGTAATTCCTTATGGGGAAATACACTTCCTGCGTGGCTTGGTGATGCTTGAAGGGATAGAGTATGTGACGCCTCTCCCCAGTGCCATTGTTATCTTCGACTGACTGTCCCCTCAACACCTCTGCGGGCCTCGTGCCCCAGCCCAGCGCCGCATGACGGCCTCCACAATAAGGAATCGTCATGTCGGAAAAGTCGTTTGGTAATGTGCATTTCTCCAGCAAAAAAATGGATTGGGCAACGCCTTGGGAACTGTTCCGCGCCTGGGATATTTCACATGGCCCCTTTACTCTGGATGTTTGTGCCACATCGGAAAACTCCAAGTGCAGCTCCTTCTTCACGCCCGCCATCAATGGCCTTTGGCAAAAATGGGATGGCACCTGCTGGATGAACCCACCGTATGGCCGGGAAATAGGCCGCTGGATCGCCAAGGCAGTGGGGGAAGTGCATAAAGGCCATGCGGAGCGCGTAGTATGCCTTCTTCCGGCCCGGACTGATACCACATGGTGGCATGACCTTGTCATTCCCTATGGTGATATTCATTTCCTGCGCGGGAGGGTTCGCTTTGAAGGTGCGGAACATGCCGCGCCGTTCCCCAGCGCCATTGTTGTATTCGGATAAAATTTTCCTCTTCCGGTTCCTTCTGCGGGCCTCGCGCCCCAACCCAGCGCCGCATGACGGCCTTTTTAAGGAAAAGTCATGTGCGCGAAACTGCTTATTCTCGAATCCCCCGGCAAAGTGAAAAAAGTGCAGGAGTTCCTGGGCTCCGACTGGAAGATTGCCGCCTCGGTCGGCCATGTGCGCGATTTGCCCGTCAAGGAAATGGGCGTGGCCGCGCCGGATTTCAAACCGCAATACATTCCCACGGATAGGGGAAAAGATGTGCTCTCCCGCCTGGCCGGGCTCGTCAAAAATGCCGAAGCCGTCTACCTCGCTACAGACCCGGATCGTGAGGGTGAGGCAATCGCCTGGCACCTGCAAGATGCCCTGAAGCTCAAGGACGCCAAGCGCGTTACCTATGCGGAAATTACTGAAAAAGCCATCAAGGCTGCGCTCGATGCGCCGCGTTCCATCGACATGGCCCTGGTTGCCGCGCAGGAAGGTCGGAGGGTGCTGGATCGCTTCTGCGGCTATATGGTCAGTGGGCCGCTCTCCAATGTTGCCGGTGAAAAACTCTCCGCTGGCCGGGTGCAGAGCCCGGCTGTGCGTTTGGTTGTGGAGCGCGAACGGGAAATACAGGATTTTCGCAGCACAACCCACTACGGTGCGGAACTGACCTTTGAAAATGTGGACAACATCACGGACGGTTGGAAAGCCGCCTGGCAGGTTAAGCCCTGGCTTGAAGACGGCCAGGAATACTTGCTTGATAAAACCCTGGCCGAAAAGGCGGCGGCGCTCCGCTCCCTGGAAGTCATTGATTGCAAGGAAACGGAAAGCCGCTCCGCGCCTCCGGCTCCCTTCACCACATCCAGCTTGCAACAGGCAGCCTCCAACGCTCTGAAATTCACGCCCAAACAGACCATGCAACTGGCGCAAAAACTCTATGAGAGCGGGCATATCACCTATATGCGTACGGATTCCCCCAATCTCTCGCAAGAGGCAGTGGATGCGATCCGCGCCTTTTGTGAAGGTCAGAACTGGCCGCTGGTGGAAACCCCGCGCTCCTGGAAGTCGAAGGAAGGGGCACAGGAAGCGCATGAAGCCATTCGGCCCACCCATATAGAGGTAGAGGACGCCGGGGAAACCGCCGATGAAAAAGCCCTGTACCGGCTGATCCGGCTGCGCTCCCTGGCCAGCCAATTGGAAGATGCCGTGTACGCGGTGCGGGTGCTACAGCTCGCCGCCAACATGGACGGCAAACAGGCGCTTTTTGAAGCCAAGGGCCGGACGCTGCTTTCGCAGGGCTGGAAAGTTCTGACAGCGGAAGATGCGGCGATTGAAGATTCCGGCAACTCTGTGGAGCCGGAAAACCCGGCTCCGGCCATGAAGCCGGGCACCAGCCCCACAGCCCTGTCCGGCACGGTGCTGACGAAAAAGACGAAACCCGCCGCTCGGTTCACAGAAGCCAGTCTTATCCGCGAACTGGAAAAACGCGGCATTGGCCGTCCGTCCACCTACGCGGCCATCTTGGATACCATCATGAACCGGGGCTACGTCAAAACGGAAAAGCGCTTTCTGGTTCCCACGCCGCTGGGTGTCATGGTGGTGGATGGGCTGCGCGGCAATTTCAGTTTTGTGGAATACGAATTCACCCGGACGATGGAACAGGCGCTGGATGACATCGCCGCAGGCAAGGCAGATTACTGCACCGTGATCAGTGAAGCCCATGCCCGGTTGGAGCAGGAACTCCAGGCCTTTGCCAAGGCCACGGGGAAAATCTGCGAAAAGTGCGGAAAGCCTATGGTGCGCCGGGTGAAAAAGCCCGGCAAGGACGGCAAGGGCGGCTATGATTTTTGGGGCTGCACCGGCTGGCCGGAGTGTACTGGGAAAAAATGATAAAAATAGAGAAGGCGCGGTCACATGGCCGCGCCTCATTTTATGCCATCGCCACGCTTTGTTGGTCGCCCGTGATGCCTTTCATTTTCATGACATCCTTGCGTGGCGATTCGCCGAACAGCCGTTTGTATTCACGGTTGAACTGCGTTGAGCTTTCATACCCAACGGCAAAGGCTGCCTGCGTGACGTCATAATCGGCAGACAGCATCAGGCGTTGCGCTTCTGTCAGCCGAAGTCGTTTCTGGAACTGAAGCGGGCTTATGGTTGTAATTTCTTTGAAATGCTTGTGGAATGTCGATGGGGCCATATTCAGGCGGGCGGCGAGCTCTTCCACATGCAGGGGTTTGTCGTAATTTTCCTGCAACCAGGTGATCGCCTGAGCAATTTGGTTGCCCTGTGAGCCAAGCGTGTTGAGCGTCCGCAACTGGTTGCCGAACGGGCTTGTCAGCAGCCTGTAATGAATTTCCTGATACACCAGATCGCTCAATATTGGCGCTTGCTCAGATTTGTCTGCCAATTCCAATAAACGTAAAAAGGCGTCGAGCAATTCCGGGCCAACTTCCTGCACGGTCGCACCGGTTGAAAGATGAGCGCCGTATTCCGTGGAAGGCGGAACTTTCGCCGCCAGGTTGGCGATGATACCTTTATCCAGATTCAACGACATGGAAAGGTACGGCACATCTTCACTCGCCTCCAGAACGCAGCTTGACACCGGCATGTTTACCCCGGCGACAAAACAGCTGTGCTCGCCGTAAGGAATATCTTCCGCACCGATGCGAACCCGCTTTTTCCCCTGCACAACCACAATAATCACCGGGTCGTAGAAACGCGGCTTCGGCGCGTCTCCGCTATCATACCGGTGTAGCACAAGGCCATTGACGGATGTGGGGTAATCGCCGGTTTCCGGCAGACGCTGGAGCAAAACTTCCTTGAGCGCCGCACGGCTTTTCTCAAAATCGACGCGATAATTTTCTGCCATAGGTAACTCCCGGCTTACAACCATCTCAGGCTACGGAGCAGTCACGCTACCATAAGAAGCGATAAATCTCTACCTGGTGGAGGATAAGGCAGGAATACAAAATTTAAAAACTTGGCAGTATTGCCTGGCACATAGCCATATCAGGCATCAAAAACACATTTTTTGATGCCTTGTTTTACTTGCCATACACAGGATTAGACTGCCCCGCCAAGCAGCAGCCGGTAATGTATCTCCTGGCGGAACAGCGGAGCAAGAAAAGGAATCTGTGCGGGCTTGGCCTGGAGTCGTAACAACCGCAAGCAGGCATCCAGTAATTCGTCGCTGATCTCTTTAACTTGAGCGCCCGACAGGAAGCGTCTGCCGGACTCCGGGCCAAACACCGGGCCAGACTTCGGGCCAAACACCGGACAGGATCGTTCCAGCATCAGAAATTTGGAAAATAAAAAGCTGTCCAGATCTATTGTCAGAGCGAGGTACGGTTTCTCCGGGGAGGCTTCTTGCACGCAGCAAAACACCGGCGCATTGACCCCGGCCACGAAACAGGTGTGGTCCCCGTAAATGAACTCCTCCGTCCCGATTTTTACCCATTTTTTGCCCTGCACAACCACTACCAGCATGGGAGTATAGGTCATGGGCCTGGGGGGAGCGGCATGATCGAATCTGTGGAGCGCGAACCCTGGTATGCGGGTTGGATAGCTCCCCTCGTTCGGCAAAAGCTCCAACAGAGTGTCCCGCAGCATTGCGCGACTTTGTGCGATATACCCGCGCAACATGGCTGTCTGCTCCACGCCTTCGGTTTCTATGATACAGGCACTATTTCATACGCATTGGCGCCCATGGCGAGTTCCTTCATGTAGGTCAACTGACGCAGGCCGCTACGGCTTTCGATCCGCTCCACCATATCGCGCTTTTGCGCGTCCGGCAGCGCATAGACCATATCCACAGAGGCCTGATCAATGGCAAGAATGTCGGTGGAAGCCAGGATGCCAATGTCGGGAGCGGTGGGTGGCGCGGCGCTTGTTCCGACGCAATCGCAGTCTACGGACATGCTTCTGAGCACGTTGATATAGGCGATGCGCGGGCCGAAATGATCGGTAACGGCCTTGCCGCCCTCGACCATACGTTCCATAAAATTAGGCCCGCCTGACCATACCTGCGAACCTTCGCGGTGAAGTTGCTCTTTTCCCCTTCGCCCGGAAGCGCAACCGATGGCAATATTTTTCAGCGAACCGCCGAAGCCGCCCATGGTATGCCCTTTGAAATGCGTGAGCACCAGCATGGAGTCGTAGTTCAGGATATTCTTGCCGAACGCCACTTCATTGAACCATTTACCGCCGACAACAGGCAGGTTCACGTCGCCGTCCGCGTCCATGATATCCACGGGGCTGAAGGTCCAGCCATTTGTTTCCAAGGTTTTCCTGTGCCCTTCGGTGGTTTGCCTCGGACTTGAATACAGCACATTACACTCAACGATAGTGCCACCCGGCACTTCCGGCATGAACGCTTTAACCCACGCCTGTGGAATAATGTACGGCCCGTTCGGCTCTCCTGTATGCAGTTTTACGGCTATTTTTCCGGTCATGTTCTGGCGTACCTGTGTATAGACCTTGCGCAAACCTTCCACGCTAAGATCTTTTGTAAAATACACCTTTGCCTTCCTTCCAGCATCGCCCTGAGAAGCGCCGAAAGCGGTTTCAAGGCTCCCCGCTGTATTCGCCAAAGCCACAGCGCCTAACGTCAGAGCGCTTCCTTGCAAAAATTTCCGCCGTGAAATGGTCATACCCACCTCCATACTATGAGCTTTTCCGTGCCGCCTGGGATTTTTTCCGGTCGGACGCGACTCCTGCTTCTTGTCATATTGTGTAACGGCAAGGCGTAGCCGCATAAAGATACGATTCTCTCTAAATCCTGCCTGATTCTCCTGGCATTCCGCAAAACGGCCTGTGCGAAGGCCACAATATGCAAAATCCCCATCCGTAGAGAATCAGGCAGGAAGAATAGAGGAATGTGGCTTTCTCCCGGCACGATTAGACCGCTATAAAACACGCAAGATGAACAAACCTGGAGATGTGTCATGAAGAGAAAAATGCTTTTGACCTGGAGTTTCCCCCTGGCGCTATGGATGGTGTTTACGGGGGCGGCTGTCGCCTTTGCCGCACAGCAGGCTGAGCAAAAGCCCATAATCCTAAAAACCATGGGGAGTCTCTTTTTCGGTGGAAATGTCACCAAGGCCGACAATGGCGTGACCTTCCACGGCGATCACGGCTACGCCCAATACTACATTCCGCAAAATTCACGGAATTATCCGCTGGTGATGTGGCACGGCATCGGCCAGTCCGGCAAAACATATGAATCCACTCCAGACGGGCGCGAGGGATACCAAGCCATCCTCACCCGGCGTGACTGGCCGGTATATATTATCGATCAGCCCAGGCGTGGCCGGGCTGGGCGCACCCAAGCCCCGCCCGCTATAAATACTTCCCCCACAACCATGCTGGAAAGTCAGGCATGGGACGCCTTTCGCTTCGGCCTTTGGATTCCGCCCAAAGGTCCGACCGTTTTCCCCAACGTCCAGATGCCCATGGACGGGTACACCATTGACCAGTTTTTCCGCCAGCAGACGCCGGATACCGGTGAAGAGCCCAGAACGCCGGAATACGTCCGCGCCATGGGGCAGACCGTGGGAGAACTGTTCCGGAAGACCGGACCTGCGGTGCTTGTCACCCACTCCAACAGCGGCAAGTATGGTTGGGCTACCGCCATGGTTCAGCCGGAACTCGTGAAAGGGATCGTTGCTTATGAGCCCGGACACTATGTTTTTCCTGAAGGAGAAAATTTTGAAGACATTCCACGGGGCGAACTTCATGTGGAAACCATGGACCCGCCCAGGATTCCCTTGAAAGAGTTTAAAAAACTGACCCGGATGCCCATTCTGATTGTTTTCGGCGATAACATCGCCACAGCTCCCAGCGATGTCTTCAATTCGGAAGTCTGGCGCTCATCCAGTCTCAGAGCCCGTCAATTCGTGGAAGCGGTGAACCGTCACGGCGGCGATGCCCAGGTGATCTTCCTTCCTGACCTCGGCATGAAGGGCAACACGCATATCCCGTTCGCCGACCTGAACAACCTACAGGTGGCGGATCAGTTGGAAGCATGGCTGAAAGAAAAAAATTTGGACGATAGGGACGCTCCGCATCAGGGGCCGCAGCAAAAATCCATGGAACTGACCATACCGTTGGAAAAGTAATCTGGAGAAGTCCATGAAAACCATACTCATACCAACCATCATAGCGGCGGCTGTATTTTTTGTTCCAGCACTTTGCCAGGCGGCGGAACTTGTGCGCACCAGCAAGACGGAGATCGTACTCATAAAGGGCGGCACCTTCACTATGGGCAGTCCTGCTGATGAATCGTGGCGCAAAAAGGATGAAACGCAGCATCAGGTCACGCTCCGGGATTTTTATATCGGCAGGTATGAAGTCACGCAGGAACAGTACAAAGACCTGATGGGAAGCGAGCCGGGAATGTTCAAAGGTTCCAACCTGCCGGTGGAAAACGTCACCTGGTTTGAAGCGGTGCTGTATTGCAACGCACTCAGCAACAAAGACGGGTTGACGCCCGCATACACAGTCAGCGGTTCCGGCGAGGCAATGACTGTCGCATGGGAGCGGAGCGCAAACGGATACCGGCTGCCGACCGAGGCGGAGTGGGAGTATGCAGCCCGTGCGGGAACGACCACGCCGTTCAATACCGAAAACTCCATAAGCCCCGAAGAGGCAAATTACTACGGGCACTATCCCTATATGATCGAGGGCAATTATTTCTCACAGGGAAAACTGGACACCAAGCCGGGGCGGTACAGAGAAACCACCGTTGCCGTTGGCAGTTTTTCGCCTAACAAGTTCGGGCTTTATGACATGCACGGCAATGTCGGCGAATGGGTATGGGATTATTACGGCTCCTATCCCACAGAAGCGCAGACCAATCCGGCAGGGCCGGGGGAAGGAACCTTTCGCGTCAACCGTGGGGGCGGCTGGAATGATTTTGCCAAGCATCTCCGCTCCGCGTACAGGGCCGCGTTTTCGCCGTTCAATAAAGCATTCAACATAGGGTTCCGGCTTGCCCGTAACGCGGAATAGCCGTGCGCCACATCCATACGGAGTAACACTATGAAAATGAATCGTCGCAATTTTGTTTTTACAATACTCGCAGCCGGAGCGGCTGTCACCGGCTCGCTTCTTATAGGCGGAGCCTTTCCCCAAAACGCCATAGCGGCAGAAGCAGGAGGAAAAAAAGCCTTGGTCATCTTCTATTCATGGTCGGGAAACACCAGAGGCGTTGCCACAGAGATTCATAAAAAAGTCGGCGGCGACCTGATCGAACTTGAACTCGTAAAGCCTTACTCCACCAATTATAACACCTGCCTTGACGAAGCCCAGCGGGATCAGCGGCAGGAGGCCAGACCAGAGCTGAAAACGAAAATAGCGGATATCAGCCAATATGACGTGGTCTATCTGGGCTACCCCAACTGGTGGGCCACCATACCCATGCCCATAGCGACCTTGTTGGAGTCATACGATTTTTCCGGGAAAATTATCGCGCCGTTTTGCAGCCATGGCGGCGGACGCCTCGGCCAGAGTGTCACGGATATCGCCAAGCTCGCCCCTGGAGCGAAAATCACGGAAGGCCTCTCGGTTCACTATAGCGGCGGAAGTTCGTTGTCGCGCGACATCGACAACTGGTTCCAGAAAAACGGGCTGGGCGCATGAGACGCCTGCTCAGGACGCCCCGGTTGGCAGCACGATTCACCATAGACGGCGCAATGGTTTTGTTGCTCGTTTCCTCACTGGGCTTCCGCGCAACAGGGCGCGAAGCGCACGAGTGGATCGGTGTCCTGTTCTGCGTCCTGCTCGCCCTGCATACCATCTGGAATTGGGGATGGTACAAAAACCTCTTTGCGGGAACGTACAGCGCCCGCCGAGCCGTCGGCACCATCACCAACCTTGCCCTCGTGGCGGTAATGGCAGCGTTATGCGTATGCGGCGTTCTGAATTCCCGCCATATTTTTGGCTTTTCCCGGTTCATTGATGGCGATGGCGTCAGGCAGATTCACAGCCTTGCCGCATATTGGGGTCTGATACTCGTTGGTATCCATGCCGGGCTGCATTGGGACATAATCATGGTTGCCGCCAGAAAAGCGTTCGGCGGGAATGGTACACGCAAATCCGCCGCGCTCCCGCTTCGGGTTCTCGCCATAGTCATTGCCGGGCTTGGCATGTGGGCATCCTATGAACGCGACATGGCCTCAAAGCTGTTCCTGGGGTTTTCATTCGATTTCTGGAACCCGGACTGGCCGCTCGTATTCTTTTACGCCTGTAATCTGGCAATTATGGGAATGTATGCTTTTGTCGCCCATTATGCCCTGAAAATTTTACAACAATTATCAAGGAGACAGTCGCTGACTACCGGTAAAGAGTCAGTGTCCAGCCCATTACAGCAAGGAGAAGAGCATGAACATATCTTTTGAAGGACAAGTGGCGCTGGTGACGGGCGCAGCTTCGGGCATGGGACTCGAAACCGCCAAAAAATTTGCAGAGGCCGGAGCCGCAGTTGTGATGACAGACGTCAATGAAGCATTGGTCAGAGAAGAGGCGGACAAGTTCACCAGAAACGGCCTGAAAGCTCACGGTTTCCGCTGTGACGTGGCGGACGAGCGGCAGGTCAGGGAAATGGTGGAGAAAGCCGTTGATACCTACGGGCGGCTGGACGCTGCCTATAACAACGCCGGGATACAAAGCCCTGTCACGGATACCGCTGACCTGGAGGCGGAGGAATGGGACAGGGTAATGGCCGTCAATCTCAGGGCGGTATGGCTCTGCATGAAGTATGAACTGCTCCAGATGCGTAAGCAGGGAAGCGGGTGCATCGTCAACTGCTCTTCTCTGGGAGGCCTTGTCGGGCTGCCGGGCCGCGCCGCCTACCACGCGGCCAAGCACGGCGTTCTCGGGCTGACCAAAAGCGCGGCCCTGGAGTACGGCGTAAAGGGCATCCGCATCAATGCGGTCTGCCCCGGAACTATTGAGACACCGATGGTCGAAGCCATGTTCGCATCGGGAAACCTAGTAAAGGAAGATGCCGTAAAAGCCCAGCCCATTGGCAGATTAGGAGCAGCCGGTGAAATCGCTGACACGGTTTTATGGCTGTGCAGTCCACTTTCCACTTTTGTTATCGGTCAGTCGCTGGCTGTGGACGGCGGCTATACGATTATCTGAACGTATCAAAATGTATTATTCTCATAAGGAGTAAGTATGCGGCAGTTTTTATTCACAATTACGGCTCTGGTAGTCGGATCAATCATTTTTGGAGGAGAAGCCATGGCCGCTCAAGACGTAAAAGACACAAAGCAGTCGCAAGAAATTATCCGGGCTGGTTCGCAACCATCCATGAAAGGCCCGGCTGAATGGTTTACCGGCAACGTCACCATACGCCCTCTGTTCGGCCCCAAACATCCGGACGCTCCTTTCGGCGCGGCCTATGTGACCTTTGAAGCGGGAGCCCGATCTCACTGGCATACGCACCCCACGGGGCAGCATTTGATTGTAACGGAGGGCGTGGGGCTTACCGGCACGGCAGACGGAAAAATTGAAGAATTCAAAGCCGGGGATGCGCTTTGGTGTCCAAAGGATATCAAACACTGGCATGGAGCGTTGCCCACCTCGTCCATGACGCATATCGCTCTTACCGGAGCTTTGCCCGATGGGAAGAATGTGGACTGGATGGAACCGGTAACGGATGAACAGTACAAAGGCGGCAAATAACTGTTGGAGCAGCGTAAACCCATACCGAATAAGGGGATTCTGTAGGCCATGTCATCCCGATTGACTCTTTTTCTTGCGCTCTCCTGCGGGCTGATCCTCACGAACCTGTACTCCACGCAGCCGCTACTGGCGGAAATAGCGCAGGATATCGGGCTTGAGCAGGCAGCCAGCGGGCTTATCGTGACGCTTGCGCAAGCCGGGTACTGCTGCGGCGTTCTTTTTATCACGCCCATGGGCGACATGCTGGAGAACAAACGCCTCATGGCAGTGCTGCTTTTCGGGGATGCTCTGGTGCTGCTGGCGGCAGGTCTCGTAAACGGACAAAGCGTATTTCTGGCCTCCATGTTCGGCCTGGGACTCTGCACATCGGTAGTGCAGGTGCTCATTCCATACGGCACAGGGTTGGCCGAGGATGCAGTCAGAGGACGAACTTTCGGCGTCCTGGCCGCTGGAGCGGTGCTTGGGATAGCCGTTTCACGGCCCCTTTCCAGTATGGTTGCCGGAATGTTTTCCTGGCGAGCGTATTTTCAGATCTTTGCCGTGCTTATGGCGGCGGTCGGACTGATTTTTGTCCGCTTCCTTCCGGCGAAACATCCTTCATCCACCAGCGCAGGGTATATCGGCATACTGCGCTCCATGCCGCTGCTGCTGCGGGATATGCCGGAACTGCGTTCCCGCTTGTTGTTCATGGCCCTGGTGTTTTTCGGATTCGGAATGTTCTGGGCCGCTGCCCCGACATTTTTGAAAAGTGAATTGGGCTACACGCAGCAGGACATCACACTGTTTTCCATGGCCAGCCTTGTCGCACCGGTATGCGCAATCATGGCCGGGAGACTGACGGATCGCGGCCTCGGCTTTATTACCGCCTCCGTTGCGGTTGTGCTGTCATGCACAGCTTTTTTGCTTACGCCGGTTTTCGGTTTTCACGCGGCTCTATTCGCTGTTGCGATGCTTCTGTTGGATTCCGGCACCCATGGCGCGAGCGTCGTTACGCAACAAACGGTTATATCCATGCGGGCGGAAGCACGAAGCAGGCTTAACGCGCTGTATATCTCCTGCATGTTCAGTGGCGGTGCGCTGGGCTCGGCATTTGGGCCGTGGCTCTACAGCAGCCACGGGTGGACGGCCCTCTCCATGACAGGAGTTGTGGTCAGTCTTGCGGCCTTTGGCATTCATCTTTGGAAAAACCGGCAAACAACAAGGGGAATACTATGATCAAAGCAGCACTCCTCGGCCTCATGCTGGTCACAGCTCTAACGGGAACTGCCACTGCTGCGGAGCCGGGCATCAAGGTAAAAATTACCGTTGGCAAAGAGACGCTTACGGCGACCTTTTTGGACAACGCCACAACCCGGAGTCTGATCCGCCGTTTTCCACTGACCGTTCCCATGGAAGATTTGTACGCAAGAGAGATGTGCTACCACTTCCCGGAAGCTCTGCCTGCGGAGGAAGCAAGCCGCAGCGGGTATGAAGTCGGCGACATCGGCTATTGGACGCCGCGTCATAGCCTCGTCATTTTTTATAAGCAAAACGGCGAGGTCATCAGCAATCTTCAAAAAATCGGGCGCATTGATTCCGGAGTCGAACTGTTCTCCCGGACGGGCGATGTGGATGTCACATTTGAACTTTTGAACAAGTAAGTAAATGACCGCTTTTAAGCGTTGGAGAGAAGATCATGCGCATAAACATATCAATAATAGCGTCGGCGGCTTTCATTTCCATTTTATGTCTATCACATATTGCGGGAGCGCAAACCATGCACAACGAACTGAATGCCAGACAGCAGAGTATCGTCGCCATTTCTGCCTATACGGCCAACGGCGACCTGGACAAACTGAAACCCGCCCTTGTGGAAGCACTGGAAGCTGGGCTGACCGTCAACGAAATCAAGGAAGTGCTTATCCAGCTTTACGCCTATACAGGTTTCCCACGCAGTCTGAACGGCATCCATACCTTTATGGCCGTTATGGACGAACGGCAGGCTAAAGGCATCAAAGATACGGTTGGCAGGGAAGCCAGCCCCATTCCGGCAGACATCAATAAAGACGAATACGGCGCGAAAACGCGAGCACAGCTTGCCGGACAAGCTGCCATTCCGCCCACCAGCGGCTATCAGGTTTTTACGCCCGCCATTGATACGTTTTTGAAGGAACACCTGTTCGCGGATATTTTCGCCCGCGATGTTCTGGACTTTCAGACCCGTGAACTTGCAACCATTTCCGCTCTTGCCGCCATGTCCGGAACTGCCGGTCAACTCCAATTCCACCTTGGAGCGTCCATGAATGTAGGGCTTACGGAAGGGCAGATGAAGCATTTTGTCACAGTGATCGAAAACAAAGTAGGCAAGCAGGAAGGACAGATCGCCGCCTCCGTGCTCGAAAAAGTCCTGGCTGCCCGCCGGTAGTACGCCACATCCAGGTGAAAAACTCTTTGATCGGAGACTGAATACCCTATGGTCTTAACTATCATCAGCCTGCTGGCATTGGCATTTTCCGCCTGGTACGTCCCTTTCAGACTCAAACGACTGCTTGGTCTTAAACGGGCCTGGCCTTGGCAACTTGTTGCCTTTTTACTGGTCGCCGGATTTTACGGAATTCTGGTAACGGGTATGTACACTTTGGACAATCCCGCCTCGGCCTTTCTCTATAACGTGCTGGGGCTGGCCTTCATATTCCAGGTGTATTTGTTCCTGTATCTGATTGCCACTCATGTTTTGAGCCCTGTTCTGAAGCGGTTTTCAGGCAAGAGAGTCGCCCTGATCGGTATCCTGGCCTGCCTGGGCTTTATCGGCTTCGGCTTTTTCCAGGCCCAGTCGTTTACGGTGACGTACCATGATATCAGGGTCAAAGGCCTGCTCGCGCCTGTCAGCATATTCCACATCCCGGATCTGCATCTGGGTGCGCAACGGAGCGAAGGTTATCTCAAAACAGTTGTCGCCGCGATCGAACAACATAAACCGGACATTGTTCTTTTTAACGGCGATATGGTTGACAGTAATATCGCTCTGCACCAGGAGATATTTGCGCCACTGAAAAACGTGGTTGCCGAGCAGTATTTCACCACCGGCAACCACGAATTCTATCTGGACACCCCGAAAGCTCTAGAGCTGATCGCCGATGCGGGCATACGCATTTTGCGATCCGAAATGGTGGAAACGCACGGCATTCAGCTCATCGGCATGGAATACATGAACGCCGACCGGGTGACGTTTGACAGTCATATGGTGAACGATCTGACCATAGAGGAAGAACTGCCCAAAATCAGCCGCGACCCCGGCAAGCCGAGTGTCCTTGTCCACCATAGCCCGGTGGGAATGCAGTATGTTTCGCAAGGGAATATCGACGTGATGCTGTCTGGGCATACGCATGGAGGGCAAGTCTTTCCCGGTACCATACTGACCAATATACGCTTTCCCATGTACAAGGGGCGCTATCAGGTCGGAGGCATGACTCTGCTGGTTTCACAGGGAGCAGGTACCTTCGGCCCCTGGATGCGGCTGGGAACGTTCAGCGAAATTCAGCATATCACATTACTTCCGGAGTAACGGGCATTAACTTTAGACCGGAATAGCCAACATGCAATAAGAATTGATCACACTATAGACAAAAATCCGATAGGAGCTTTCAGAACGCAGATGCCCTCCGCTCAAATGGGGGGGTATCTGCGTTCTGAACAAAAGTGTAGCCGTAAGTCCGTTCGTCTTCTTCCAACCGTCTATCTGACAAACTCTTACAGCCGTCAGACTTTGTTACTGGCCTCCCCAACACGAACATGCTAATTGCTCTCATGGGAAAGGGTAAAAAGTATGAGTGACACGCAGAAAATATTGATCGTGGATGACGATCTGGAAATACGCGATCTGCTTGTAAAACGGCTGAAAACCTATGGGTTTGACGCTGTTGCCGTTGACTGTGGCAAGCGCATGGCTGAAGAACTGGACTCCGGCGCATACTCTCTGGTCATTCTGGATATTATGCTTCGCGGTGAGGATGGATTGTCACTGTGTCGCGATGTGCGCTCGTCAAATTCCCCGTACAAGGGAATCCCTGTTTTGTTTCTCAGCGCCCTGAATGAAACCGCCGACAGAATTGTGGGGCTTGAACTGGGCGGCGACGATTACCTGCCGAAACCGTTTGAAACCCGTGAACTGGTTGCCCGTATCAAGGCTATTTTACGGCGCTCCGAAGGGCATGAAGCAAAATCCGGCCTGGAAACCGGCAGCATGCCCCCTGAAAGAGAAGAGCCCAGTGCCCCCCATGCGTTGACGCTCCTCCGTTTTGGGGAATGGAAACTCAATCTGGCTGCACGCCACCTTATTGATCCCAGCGGCTTGGTTGTTCCACTCAGCGCGGCTGAATATCGGCTGCTGACCTTTTTTACCGAACACCCGCAACAGGTGCTTACCCGTGATCAGCTTGTGGAACATATCGCTTTTCGCAGTCCCGATATTTATGATCGCAGCCTCGACGCCCAAATCAGCCGTTTGCGGGCAAAATTGCGTGACAACGCCAGGAACCCGGAAATAATCCTGACCATGCGTGGTGACGGCTATATGTTGGCGATGCCGGTCTACCACGAAAGAGCGGAAGACATATGACAGCATGGCTGCGCCGATTCCTCCCGGACTCTTTGAGCGGGCAATTCAGCCTGACGCTGGTAACGAGCGTCGGGCTGCTCTTTGCGGCTAATATCGCTATTGTGTGCCTTATCCAGATTCATTTCCTCGGGACCATTGAAAAAGAACGCGCCACCAACATCGCTTCTTTCTACATGCTCCTCAGCGGCATGGAACAAACGCAACGACTTGATGCCGTTGAGCATATCGTGGGTTTCAGCCGGTCGACGGAAAGCTCCCTGGCCTTGCATCTTATGCAGGAAGCGCCTGATTGGCCTGAAGGCAGACCGCGTCAAGCCGAACAGTCCGCCCAGGCGATTTCCACGCTTAGGGAAGTCCTGACGGCGAATGGTATTTCTCCGCTGCCGGAAATTCATGCCAGGGTGTTCAACCACGGCGATGCAATTCACGAAGACTCCTGGGGGCATTTCATATCCGCCGTAACGCTGGGCAACCCGCTTTTGCAGATGGGTGTACAACTTGATGATACGACGTGGCTCAATGTTACCCAGCCCCTATATTTGAGTGTTGTCAGGCTGATCTGGATGCAGCGGGTAGTTTTGCTCATTGAATTTGTTGTGTTCGCGGTCATTGTCCTGTTTTTATTGCGAAGGCTCATACATCCTTTCCAGCAGATGACGCAAGCCGCTGACCGTATCGGCAAACAGCCGGAAGTGGCTTCTCCCCTGTCAGAAAACGGATGCAGGGAAATACGGGAAGCCGCACAGTCTTTCAACCGCATGCAAACCAGAATTCAGGATAACCTGGCTGAAAGAAACAGAATGCTTGCGGCGATGGCCCATGACATCCGAACCCCGCTCACCCGCGTCCAACTGCGGATTGAAGAAGTGGAGCCAGAGGAATTGCGCGACAAGTTGACCCAGGGCATCAAAGAAGTGCGCAGCATTGCCGAGCAAAGCCTTGAACTGTCAGGCAGCCTGAAAGACTCGGAGAAGTCTGCCCCCCTTGATATTGTAGCTTTCATGCAGAGTTGCGTGGACGATTTTTCCGATATGGGACACAGCGTCAGCCTGCGCGATCTTCCTGAAAACAGTGGGAGTGCATTGGCTGTCATGGCAAAACCGCTTAGTCTGAAACGTTGCGTGGACAACATTCTTCGCAACGCCGTGACCTATGCGGGGAGCGCGGAGGTTTGCATTACTACCTCCAGCGGCGAAGTGATCGTTCATATCTGCGACAATGGCCCAGGTATCCCGGAAGAGTATCTGGAACGAATATTTGAGCCTTATCTACGGGTGGAAACCTCACGCAACCGTGAATCCGGCGGCTCCGGGCTGGGGCTTTCCATTGCCCGCAACATGATCCTCCTTAATAACGGCTCCTTGAGTCTTACCAACAGGCCGGAAGGCGGTTTGCAGGTGAAAATTACCCTCCCTCTCCTTGAGCGTTCATAAATACTGTAACGCTCTCTCCCCCCAAAAGGCAGCCCGGCAATCTTTCGATGCCGGGCTGCCTTCGTTCTGCCCTTCTCTCGTAACATTACGTCAGGCTTTGCCAGTATTTGATGGGCTCCGGTCACACACAGGAAAGACTACTTCGTTACTTTATAAGAAAAATTGCTTGTCTATTGAACGCCAAGAACAAATTGAGGAGATCACGCAATGCAAAAGACAACCTTGATTATTTCCAGCAGCCCACGCAAGGGCGGCAACTCCGACCTTCTTTGTGATGAGTTTGCCAAAGGTGCGCTCGAAGCCGGGTATGCCACGGATAAAATTTACCTCCAGGGGCAGAAGATCGGCTTCTGCATGGCGTGTTATGGCTGTAAAAAGGGCGGCGTCTGTGTGCAAAAAGATGATGTCGCTCCCATTTTGGAAAAAATGGCCAGCGCGGATGTAATCGTACTGGCAACCCCGGTTTATTACTACTCAATGACAGGGCAACTAAAAACGCTGATCGACAGGACTTTGCCCCGCTACTATATGAATAAAATCAGCGGCAAATATTTCTACTTCATCGTGACCGCTGCCGAAGAAAAACACACCATGGAACGCACGGTGGATGGCCTGCGCGGCTTTATCGAATGCCTTCCGGACGCAACTCTCAAAGGGATCATTTACGGCGCGGGCGTTTATGAAAAAGGCGAGATTACAACAAAGCCCGAAATGGAAGAAGCGTATCTGATGGGCCGGAACTCCTGAATCAAGCCCCCAAGCCAATTTCACACATAGCTGGTCAGCATCAAAGAACACGGCAAGCTCAAAAAGGCTTGCCGTGTTCTTTTGCAGCGGACTTGGGCAATTTCGTCACATTTCGTCAGACTTTGCGAGTCTTTGTTGGCCTCCGGTCAAACGCTCGAAAGGTTGCCCCGGTATTCTCCGTTCACGATTCAATGACAAAACCTCAACACCGATCACAGGAATGACAATGAGCAAATTACTCCTTTTGCTGGCCGGGCTTTCCCTTTCAGTATTTGCGGCTTCTCCGGCCCAGGCACAGGAAAAAAAGATTCTGATTGCCTACTTCTCCCATACCCAGACAACGGAAAAGGTAGCCTTGGAAATTCAAAAAGGAACCGGGGGCGACCTTTTCAGGATTGAGACAGTGCAAGCCTACCCCACGAAACACCGGGAAACGCTGGATGTCGCGGAGAAAGAGCGGGACACCAATGCCAGGCCCGCGCTTAAAGGAACCGTGGAGAACATGGATTCCTATGATGTCATTTTTCTCGGCTACCCCATCTGGTGGTACACGCTGCCGCAGGCTCTTTTCACCTTCCTGGAGTCCTACGACCTTTCCGGCAAAACAATCATCCCCTTTGTCACGCATGGCGGGAGCCGCATGTCCGGAACCGAGAAAGTTATCCAGGAACTTCAGCCCAACGCGAAAATGCGGGAAAGTCTGGCCATTCATAGAAATGTAATCCGCAATAACCCAGACACCGGAGCGCAAAAGCCTACGGCGGAATGGCTCACCAAGCTGGGCTACTAAATTCTGTTTGCAGCAACAAAAACAATCCGACCGTAAGGAGATTTCATGCACTACACGTTATCCAAAAGTATGCCCCTGGCCTTGTTGCTACTTATGGCGGTGCTGGCCGGGCTGGCGCACGCCGCCGAATCAGACGGGCAGATAACCGTCTGGCGCAGAGGGGAACAGCCTTCCATACAGGGTTCCGCTCAAAACTATACAGGCTCCGTGCGTGTTGACGAACAATGGAAAACGGAAGCTCCCGCCCGGCTTGCCGGGGAAACGCTCACTTTTGAGCCTAGCGCACGCACGGCCTGGCACGATAACCCCGGTGGACAGTCCGTCATCATCACTTCCGGGCGAGGCTATTTCCAGGAAGAAAACGGCCCCATCGAGATCGCCAGCGCTGGTGATGTCGTGACCTTCCCGCCCAAGGTTCGGCACTGGTTCGGCGCAGCTCCGAATACAGGCATGTCCGCGATGGTCGTGGCCACGGCCATTGACGGCAAGAGCGTGAACTGGCGCGAAAAGGTGACCGATGCTCAATACGCGACTGCGGCCCCAGGTAATTTCGGGGGCAAGCAGTCCAGGCACCTTGCCATCAACCGTTCCGGCAGCCTCGCCTCAGGCAAAGCCAACCCCAAGAACTTCACAGGTGAAGCACGGGTGGATTCGCTTTTCAGCGCCACCAAGGAATCCGATACCTACGGCGCTTACGTCACCTTTGAACCGTGCTCCCGTACCGACTGGCACAGCCATCCGATGGGGCAGACTCTGATTGTTACCTCCGGGCGTGGCTATGTGCAGCGACAGGGTGGCCCGCTGCATGAAATCCGGCAGGGCGACATCGCCTGGACGCCCGCTGACGTGGTGCATTGGCACGGCGCGGCACCGGAAACCGCTATGACGCATCTTGCCCTTTCCGAGCGGGTACAGGGCAAAGCCGTGACCTGGGGCGCTAATGTTACAGACAAGGAGTATGGCGCTGTGAATCCCAACATAATGCCCGTCCGATACCAGAAAATAGCTCTTATTTCCGCCTTTACCGCCAACGGGGATGCTGACCGCCTGAAAGGCGTGTTGGTGGAAGCTCTTGAGGCCGGACTGACTGTCAACGAAGTCAAGGAAGTCCTCATTCATACCTATGCTTACGCCGGGTTTCCCCGCGCCCTGAACGGCATCAATACGTTCATCGCCGTCATGGACGAACGCGAGAAGCAGGGCATCAAAGACGTTGTCGGCCCCGAAGCCAGAACGGTCACTACGGACAAGAACAAATACGAATACGGTCACGATACCCTTGCCAAATTGCGCGATCCCTCGTTCCAGCCCGGCCCCGCCGGTTCGCTGAAACTTCCGGCGCAGCGGCCCCGTTATGAAACCTTTGCTCCTACTATAGAAGTCTTCCTAAAGGGACACCTGTTCGCGGACATCTTCATTCGTGACGTTCTGGATTACCGCAGCCGTGAAATTGCCACCGTGGGCGTCCTTTTCAATCTCCCCGGAGCCAACGCACAGTTCCGCTCCCATACGGGCCTGGCAATGACGCAGGGCTTTTCGGAAAACCAGATGAAAGACCTGTTCACGGTCATGGGTTCCTACCTTGGCCGTGAGCGTGGCGACAACGCCCTGATGGTCTTGCAGCAGGCTGTGGACGCCCAGAAAAAGTAAATCGTAACAATAACAGCACAGGAGTAGATATGAATATCAAATTAGCGGCGCTTGCATTGGTGGCTATGGTGGCTACGGCATCGGGATTCGCTTTCGCGGGTGTAGCTCATGCGGCAACAAACAATCAATTTGGTCTTGTTTATAGAGGAGCGATCATGGAAAACGTCAAAGGCAAGGTCAACATACATCCCGTGACCTATACGCTGAACGGCCTCAAAATTGCGGCCAATGTCTACACGCCTGCCGAGTATGACGCCAGCAAGAAATATCCCGCTGTGGTGGTGGCTCACCCCAATGGCGGCGTCAAAGAACAGGTGGCCGGTCTGTATGCTCAACGTCTGGCGGAGCTGGGTTATATAACCATAACGGCTGACGCCTCCTATCAGGGAGCCAGTGAAGGTACCCCCAGAAACGTCGATAAACCCTACTTCCGCACGCTAGACATCCAGGGTATGGCCGACTTTATCAGTGCCTATCCCGGTGTGGATGCCGACAGACTTGGCGCACTCGGTATTTGTGGCGGCGGCGGGTATACGTTGAACGCCGTCAAGTCCGACAAACGATTCAAAGCTGTTGCGACCTTGAGCATGTTCAATTCCGGCCAGGTGAGAAGAAACGGCTACATGAACACCCAACTGGATTCTATCCAGACCCGCCTGAAAGAAGCCTCGGATGCACGCGTTAAAGAACTCGCCGGGGAAGTCGTCTATTCCGGCAATGTCGATTTTGATGCCCTGACGGACGAAAGTATCAGCAAAATTCCCACCGATCTCTACCGCGAAGGCATGATGTACTACGGGAAGACGCACCGGCATCCCAATTCCACCTTCCGTTACACGACCAGCAGCCTCATGGATTTGATGCGTTGGGACGCTATGGACAACATCGAACTGATTAATGTCCCTCTGCTGCTGATGGCAGGTGAAAAAGCTGATTCTCTCTATATGTCGGAAGAAGCTCTCCAGAAGGCAACAGGAACAAAGGACAAGGAGCTTTTCAAGATTCCCGGCGCAACACATATCCAGACCTATTTTGTCCCGGAGTATGTTGATCAGGCTGTATCCAAGCTCAAGGATTTCTACGGCAGGACTCTGTAGCTTAAATTCCCCGGGCGGCGTCTTTTAGGCGTCGCCCAGGCACGACTCCACTGTGAAGATGGATTTCTTTGGAGATAACAGATGAATATGAATAGATTTTTCTTGATACTACTTTTGATATTGCTCGTTCCTTCGGGAGGGCAAGCTGCCGAAAAGACACAAAACACGGCCTTGATGATCCAGGAGCAAGGCAGCTTCGCCGTAGGCGGCACTGTTACCCAAAACCCCGGAGCCTTTAATCCGCGCCAGCCCGCCAACCCCGCCGGGCAGACCTATCACGGCGACCATGCTTATGTTTTTTACCAGAAGCCGGTGAACGCCCGCAAGTATCCGCTGGTATTCCTGCACGGTGCGGGGCAGTTCTCCAAAACCTGGGAAAGCACTCCGGATGGACGTGAAGGCTTCCAGAACATTTTCCTGCGTCGTGGTTTCAGAACCTACCTGGTTGATCAGCCCCGGCGCGGTGACGCCGGACGCAGCACCGTGGAACAGACCATCACCCCGACCCCGGACGAGCAGATGTGGTTTACGCAGTTCCGCGTGGGCGTGTGGCCGGACTTCTTCTCCGGTGTCCAGTTCCCCAAGGACAAGGAAACTCTGAATCAGTATTTTCGGCAAATGACGCCAAATACCGGCCCCTTTGACGCCGGAGTGATTTCCGATGCGCTCGCGGCGCTTTACGAAAAGATAGGCAACGGCATTCTGGTCACCCACTCACAGGGTGGAGGCTCCGGCTGGTACACGGGCATGAAAAGCCCGAAGGTGCGGGCTATTGTAGCTTATGAACCCGGCAGCAATTTTACCTTCCCGGAAGGCGAAGTGCCCGCGCCGATTGAAAACAAGTTCGCCACCCTGAGCGCGAACGCCGTCCCGGTGGCTGAATTCAAAAAGCTGACTCAAATTCCGATCATCATCTACTACGGCGATTTCATTCCGAGCCAACCCGCCGACATTCCCGCCCAGGATTACTGGCGGGCCTGCCTGCAAATGGCCAGACAATGGGCCGCAACGGTGAACAAACACGGTGGTGATGTGACCGTGGTACATCTGCCGGAAGTCGGAATCAAGGGCAACACTCACTTTCCGTTCTCCGACCTGAACAATGTGGAAATCGCGGACCACCTCTCCGCATGGTTCAGGGAAAAGAAGCTGGATTAGCAACATGCAAAAAAGGAGAGAGAGATGAAAAGGTTCACGAAGCTAGTTTTATGCTCTCTGTTGTGCTGTGGTATCGCCCTTGTGGCAACCCACCCGGCAAGTGCCGAAACCATCAAAAAGCCCGCGCCAACAATGGATGAAATTACCACCCGTGATTTCAAGACGTTCACGGTTGGTGAAAATGTCCGGATTTACCGTGCCAGCTTCAGCAACCAATACGGCATGGAGGTTGTGGGCAATCTGTTCGTACCCAAAGAGCTCAAGGGCAAAGCGGCTGCTATTGTCATCGGCCACCCCATGGGCGCGGTCAAGGAACAGGGCTCAAGTGTGTACGGGGCCGAGCTTGCAGCCCGTGGCTTTGTAACCCTCGCTGTCGATCAACAGTTCTGGGGTGAAAGCGGCGGCATACCACGTCACGGCATCAATCCGGACATCTATGCTGAAACCTTCAATGCGGCTGTAGACTTCCTTGGAACGCGCGATTTTGTGGATCGTGAAAAAATCGGCATCATCGGTATTTGCGGGAGCGGCAGTTTTGTTATCAGCGCGGCCAAGATTGACCCGCGCATGAAGGCCGTCGCAACTGTGAGCATGTACAACATCGGTGAGATGCGCCGTAGCGGCATACGCGGTTCGATAAGCCTGGAACAACGCAGGAAAACCATCGCCGACGCCGCCGACCAGCGGTATTCGGACTTCCTGGGCGGCGAGCAAGTTTTCGTCGGCGGTGCTCCTTTCAAAGTTGATGAAAATTCACCAGCCACCCGTAAACACTCACATGCTTTTTATCATGGCAGGGGTGAATTTATTCCCACGGGGGAACCCTTTGAAATAAATACCCGTTCTGACAAAGTTACTAATGCGAAATTCATGAATTTTTATCCGTTCAATGACATCGAGACAATTTCCCCGCGCCCGATGCTTTTCATCATGGGGGAAAAGGCCCATTCGCGTCCGTTTACGGAAGACGCCCACAACCGGGCGGCAGAACCTAAAGAACTCGTAATTGTTCCAAATGCCGGACATTTTGACCTCTACGACAAAATCGACCTGATTCCCTTTGACAAGCTGGAAATTTTTCCGCGACAATCTGAAGTAATCTTGCGTTATGCCAGGATAGCTCAATGCTCTTTTCGAGACCGGCCCGGCAGATCCGGGTCGGTCACATGGATAGCCCCCCAATAATGAGGAGAATACGATGAAAGTATTACTGGTTAATGGCAGTCCGAACGCTCAAGGCTGTACGTTTACCGCTTTGAGCGAAGTAGCGGAAACCTTGAACAGGGAAGGGATAGAAACGCAAATATTCCAGTTGGGAAAAAAGCCCATTTCCGGCTGTATTGCCTGCTTCAAATGCCAACAGAAGCCAGGCCGGTGTGCCATCAACGACATCGTGAATGACTTTGTGGAACTGGCGCGGGAAACTGACGGTTTTGTGTTCGGCTCCCCCGTGTACTTCTCTTCGGCAACTGGAAGCATCACCTCATTTATGGACAGGGCTTTTTTCTGCCCGGAAAGGAGCATGTTTCATCTGAAACCCGCTGCGGCAGTCGTTTCCGCTCGTCGGGCCGGAACTAGCGCCACATTCGACCAACTGAACAAGTATTTCACCATCTGCCAGATGCCCATAATCTCATCTTCCTACTGGAACATGGTGCATGGTTTCACCCCGGAAGACGTGCGGCAGGATTTTGAAGGCTTGCAAATCATGCGGAACCTTGGGCGCAATATGGCCTGGTTCCTGCGCTGCAAGGAGGCCGGGATTGCCGCCGGAGTGCCGCTCCCTGAAAAAGAGGAACAGATTTTGACCAACTTTCACGGCATCCGGCATCCCGGCTCATGAGCCGCTTTCAGAATAATCAGTAAGGAAACAGCATGATAAAAAGGCGGTTTCTCAAAATGCTTACCGGGCTTGTACTGCTTGCGGCTGTCCTTTTCAGCGGTGGTTATGGCTACATGCACACGGCAAAATTCGGAGCGTTCCCGGAAGGAGTGAGGCTCCAAAAAATTGAAGCCTCACCAAACTACCGCGATGGCGAATTCCGCAACCTGGAGCCAATCCCGACCATGACTATCGAGAAGAAAGGGGTTGTGCGGCGGTTGCTCAATTCCCTGACAGCCGAAAAAGACCGTCCCAGGCCGGAAGTCCCCATTCCCACGGTCAAAACCGACCTAGCTGGGCTGGATAGAAATGACGATACGGTCATCTGGCTGGGGCACTCTTCGTTTTACATGCAGATAGCCGGGCGCAGAATCCTGATTGACCCGGTATTCAGCGACAACGCGGCTCCTATCCCGTTTGCGAATAAAGCGTTTCCGGGTACGAATATATACACGACCGCAGATATGCCCGACATAGACATCCTTCTGATCACCCATGACCATTGGGATCACCTTGATTATCCAACCGTTATGGCGCTCAAAAGCAAAATAGCGAAAACCATATGCCCCCTTGGAGTTGGAGCCCATTTTGAACGCTGGGGCTTCCCAGAAAGCTCCGTTGTTGAAATGGATTGGAATGAAGTCCTTCAACTCGACAGCGGGCTGGCCATACACGCGCTGCCTGCGCGGCACTACTCTGGCCGAACGTTGACCCGCAACAAAACTTTGTGGGCCGCTTACGCCCTGATCAGCCAGGAACGCAAAATTTATATCAGCGGCGATAGCGGATATGGCTCCCATTTTCGTGCCGCTGGTGAAACTTTCGGCGGGTTCGACCTGGCCGTGCTGGACAGCGGCCAATACAATGAAGGCTGGCGTTATGTTCACATGATGCCGGAAGACGCTGTGCAGGCCACGGCAGACCTCCAGGCCGGATCGCTCCTCCCCGCCCATGCGGGCAAATTCTCCATTGCCCGGCATTCCTGGGACGATCCTTTTATCCGGCTTACGCGGACAATGGAGCACAGCCCGATTCCCTTGCTCACTCCCAAAATCGGTGAGCCGGTTCCGCTCGATGCGGAGGAACACCGATTCTCGCAGTGGTGGAAGGAAAACTCTGCAACAAACGACTAGGAAAGGGAAAGCGCAATGCTGAGATCGTGTTTGTTTTCCTGGCGGATTGCCTTCTTGCTGGCAGCCATACTGGCGCTCCAGCTCTCAATGAACTCGGCGCGGGCAGCGGAGGACATGAATAAATATCCCCATATAAAAGCCGGTGACACCATTCAGATACTCATGGAGCATCCGGCGTTCAAGGGATTCGGCCAACATCTGCTGACGCGAGATGGTGACGTTTCCAACCTGAGCCTGCCTATAAGCCGTATTCATTCGCTGTTGCCCTATCATGGCTCTGTGGATGTAGACACGGTTCTGGCCGGGCTCAATCATATGGTTGACGATGCCGCCGCAGGAAAAACAATCTTTTATGATTTCTATTCGGAGCAGCAAAAGCGATCCGATCCGACAAAAGCATCAACCGGGCTGTTTTTCTTCCGTGGCGAGCTCGGTGCGCCTTTTGCCGTGGTCTGCCCTGGTGGCGGCAAGGGCGGCCTCTTCCTGTTCCTTGACGGTTTGTAGGGTCGTCTTGCGAGCCTCAATTCCGGTTTGGTACTCGGCAAAGAGTTGGCCGCGCTCCGGAGAGCGATGCAGCGGCGCGGTGCTGTAACGATTCCGCTCCTGGATCTGTTCCATGCTTTGCGGAGCCTGATATGCGCCGAATCGCGCCTCCAGTTTCTTCATAGAGAGGCTTCTATCCAGGGCGCTGGCCTTGATGGCGTGAGCCGCCTTTCTGCTGTGCCGGTCTTTGATGGCCAGGCCGTTACCGTGGGGTTTTATCTCCATGCCGTGTTCGGCCAGAGTCGTGTGCAGATCCTGCCAGGATGTAGCTGCCTCCAGAGAACGCAGTCTCTCTTCCCGGTGTTCCTTGGCGTAGGAATCAAAGGACTGCTGGCCGGTGTGGGCCTCCACAAGCCGCGCTTTTTCGTTGTCACGCTGGTGGTTCAAATCCTGGGCGGAAGAATTCAGTTCAATGCCATTATCCACCGTCAAGCCGAAATCGCGCTCAATGGCCCGGCATACCTTGTCGCGTACCCAGAAATCGCGAAACTCCTTGTGACAGGTATATTTTTCGGGATGGATCATGTTGTAGGCGACGTGCATGTGCAGGTTGGCCGTATTTTTGTGAACGCCGCAATGTCGCTGATGGTCGGCGTATCCGAGAGCGGAAGCGAACCGCGCCTCAATGGCCTTGAAAAGCTCCGGCGTCAGCTTCGCCTCGTCCTCCGGTCTGAAGCTGACAACCAGGTGATAGGTCTTGCTGGCTGCACGGGTATTCCGAGTCTGTACATCCTGGGCCTCGGCAATACCCTCCGCGTAATCCTCACCGCCGAGCATCCCCTCGCACCAGTTCGCAAGGCACTTTTCACCGGCAGGCCCAACTTCGGCTATGTAGGCGGCAAGGCGGGTGTAATTGTCATTGTTCGCTTTTATGAATACGCGCTTGCTGATCATTATCGTATCCGTCCCACAGCTGCCTGCACTTCACGCTGCCGGGCATCCAGTTCATGCAGGAGCCGGTGAACGGTCTGCCGGTCAGCTCCGTTGGCCAGCGCCTGTTTGACCAGGCCGCCCAAGCGGCCAAGATCGCCTTTGAGGCGGCGAAGTTCCAGGCGGGCTTCCTGATGCTCCAGGCTGGGCACGACAAAGCCAAGACAAACGAGCTTACTGAAGGTCGAGAGTGATAATCCGGCCCGGTCGGCTGATGCTCGGATTTCTCCAAACTCCTCCGGTGTCAGATATATTTTGATGACTTGTTTTTTGCTGGGCACGAGGAGCCTCCTTGTGGGAGGCGCTTTGGCCTGCGTAATGACGATAAACGAGCCAGGCGTACCGCCTGCCGCGCTCCGGATCAGGTGAATGGTACTTTCCTACAGCCTGCCAGTTCAGGCCGTGTCGGGTGATTTCTTCGGCCAATATGTGTTTGCCCCAGGCCTCGTTCACGTCCGGATCGAGCAAGGAAATGGGATCAATAGTAAAACGCTTCATCCACCAGCTGTTTATCTGCATCTTGCCGACATCAAATGACTTCCCGGCTGCCAGGGCTTCCCGGATCAACCGTTCCGCCTCTTCTCGTGTGCCTGGATAGTATGACTTCCCGGCGATATTGATGGCCAAGGGATTCAGCCCGGATTCCTGCCGGGCTATGGCTTTGACCAGAGCTGGCGGCGGTTCCTCCGCTTCGGCGAAGTTGGGAACAGAAAACAAGAGTAAAGCCAGGGCCAGGGCAATCTTTCTTTTCATGGAGTCAAAACCTCTTGGAATTTACGTTGAGCGAAGCGAATAAGTCAGCCCCGCATGGGCAGGACGTGAGTAGGAACACCAATCAGGTGGGCCTACCTCGCTTGTCCTGTCCTCGAAAGCCAGCAAAATTATAGCATATGAATGCAAATTAAGACACACATTCATATAGCAGTATGCGTTATTTTGTATTTTTATTATGATAGCATGCGACAATTCATGAGTGCGACACAAGATGCACATGAAAGAGATAATCTTGTAATACAATCATGATACGTTTGACACATAAGGGCGTGCTATACGTATAGATGCCCTTTAGTAAAAATCAAATGTCACGCTTATGGCATAACCCTTTGGATGGGCAGACCGTCTAGTTAATTTGAAGGCAGTCCAAGCCTATCAAAAAATGCTTTGTTTCTTTCCTTGGCCGCAGTGATTAATCTGTCGAAGCCAATAACTTCAATATAGGCATTGCGAGCAGGGTTATAACCAAAATATCCCATATGATCGCTTGTAACCGTCAACCCTGCGTTTTGCGCACGAGTTTCCATGGTAGGAGTCAAGTCTGCAAGAATATAGCAGAAAGCAGGGATAGATTCAGACTGGGGAATTATCCGCCCATCTTTTGTTTTTGTTTCACCTGCACGGATTTTTTTCACATATGCCAAAGCTTGCTCGATGGGGTTATCAGCCTCGCCTTCAGAAAAATCATTGCGCATAGGTCGTTTTATTTCGACAACGGTGATACTAGCCAAAGGAAGCTGTTTGCCATTATTGACTAACAATGGATTGTCGTACACACCGAGAGAAACTATATCTGGCCTGACAGTTTCTTCAGAATCTGTTATGGGCATCGACTTTAAAGTCTTGTCGGATGCTAAATAATTATGAAACGCTAGACGCTCATCAATAAGCCATAGATTTGCACTCTCAAGTTTAATTTCATCCGACTCAACCTGCATTGGCATTATAAGCCTGTGAACAATATTCTCTTGTGAATATTTTCCATCCCTATGCTGTTGGATAACCTCTTCAAAAAAATCTAATACCACTTTTCTATGAGATACATAGTTGGCTAGGTCTGCCATTTTTATATCGCTGACCATAGAGAGGTAGTCATGTAATCTTTTGCTATAATCTTCAAAAGGCTCACCTTCTTTAGGAATAGACAGTTCGTGTCCTTTTGATATTACTTTTACTTCAAGATCGGAAAGTCTTTTATACAATAGGATGTCTAATTCCCTGTCTGTTGTATCTGGGTCCACAGACAGATTCGGATAGTGACGCATTATCGATTTATATTTTGGTGCATTATTATCAACAAACTGCTCTACCCGTTGTCTCCCTGTTTGCTGACTTGCTTCAAGCGTATCTCCAATTCTTTCGGAAATTTTCTCCAAAACAACTTTGTCGATGTCGTCAAATACCACATCATCGTCGAGAGCACCGTCATCAGTATTGAATAATGAAGATTGGCTATGTTCATTCTCCTGTCTACTATCTTCTATATCAAACCCTGTTCGTTCAGAACGAACACGTTCATCTAAAAAGGATGATGTAACAAAACACATATAAGCGAATGCGCCATGACTATCTGTGATGCGTTTATATAATCCAGGAATTTTATTTGTTATATTAACCTTTTTCACAAGGCGACTTGCAGCGCAATAACAAATCTCATGATTACTTAAACTAGGATTTCGAGCCTTTATATATGTCAATTCAAATCTATAGCTACCAATATCTGCATTGTCATACTCAACATTACCAAGCGTATAGCTATCAAACAAAGCGTCCAGCTCAACGCTCTCATCACCATCAATAAGCCTTATATGCGGTCTTCCGCCTTCACGGATAAAGTACCAAAGACAATGTTCAAGCAATAGTTCGGAAATTTTATGAATTGTTTTTGGCGCATACTTTCTATATGCAGGGTAAAAATCTGACATAGTAACCGTTGTTTGTGTATTGACTGACGTAGTTGATTTTCCCTCTGGGGAGGGAGGCATGACCCCCTCTTTGCTAAAAGAAAAATTTCGTTGCCGTATGTTGCCATCATATTCTGTATAGCGACTCAATACTTCAACTGTTTTAAAGGCTTTAAGCCATAGGAGCCTGCCTACTCCCCGGCAGCCTTTTTCTTCTTTGTAATCGCTGTCAAGAGTCTTGAATGATTCCATATTTTCATCATTAAAGCCAACTCCGTTGTCTACAATTCTGAAGCCCTTTATTTCGGGCAAAGCCTCTACCCCTGTTTTTCGAGGTTCATCATTAAGCAGGTTGGCTTGAAAAGCCTCTTTGGAGTCGCGTAAAATATGGACAGCTATTGAGCTACCTTCAATAGACTTTCCAGTGCCATCTTCACACGCATGAATAGAGTTTACGACCGCTTCAAACAACGGAAACAGCGCATGTGTTCTTGGGAGGGGAGTGTTCCGCAATCTACCTGCTAAGTTTGTAGTCAAGCTCACGGCAAAATCTCACTATTGGTGTTGTCAGAATTAATCATTGTCTGTAGGCGGGTACATTGCTCCAGAACAACGTCAAACTCTAGAGCCTGCGCCAGTAAAATGCCATCCTGAATCATGCTGTTATAGTCTTCGCGTAGAGTTTCACACGCTACCCCATCAGGCACAAGGCATAAATGTCCAGTCAAGCATTCCTGGTAGTCAATGGGTACTCCGGATTGATCTTTTTCCTGAAAAAACATTGTTTTATGCCGAACAACTTGTTCCAACCAAGATTTATCCGCAAGTGAGGTCTGGATACGTTCGGTTGCAGCCAGACGCAAAAGATCGTGCCAGTGCCTGGCAAAACGGTTGCCGCGCATCTTGGCCTGTCGGCAAAAAACATGGATGGCGGTAGCCTTTTCCCAAAAAGTGCGCTCCATCTTCATGACCCGTGGCCGCGCCTCGGGAAACATAATTTCAGGCATCAGCGGCGCAAGATCGCAAACGACCGGCAAAACCTCGCAGGGTTCTCCGGTAGACCTTGCTCCGAATTCCAACCGGATATGCGGAGCGACATACCCTGTTCCTTGTCGTAACGGCGGATATTTTACAAGAATACTGTCACTATCTTTGCCGGTTATATCGAGAGCGGCCACCATGTCGCTATCGGCCAAAGCCGTCTGAATAACTGGAATAACGCTGTCTTCAATCCATTGAGGCAAACGGGAACGTACAGCTTTCGTCCATTTTGCGGCTTGGCTAGAAGTAGGCGGAATACCTTCCGGCTCCGTGGCCATGTCGGGCAGTAGGCGACGAATATCACATGTAAGGTCAATATCTTCTGAAAAACGGTCAATGACATTGTAAGCCTTGGAAAGTGACGTGCCCCCCTTGAAGGTGAGTCTATCCGCCAAGGCGGAAGAAAAAAGGCAGGACAATGTCCATACAACCCATACGTCTTTTTCAAGAAGATGGGCCGGGCGACCGGAGTGAGATGATGCAGTATCCAAAAGCTCGGCCTGATCTGCCATGGAGAGAGAGAAATACGTTTCAAGCATGTTGTTCTACTCGGCTCACAGTTTTGGCCAACCAGGATGGCAACTCAGAGCGTACAGCGGCTACCGCTTCCCATTCTTGGGCGGGGATCATTTCATGTACTTGCGGCATAACTTCTTCTGCCTGTTCCGGCCCAAGCCAAGCCAAGGCCCGAAGCAATGCTCCCCCGGAACTTTCTCCAAGTAGCAACTGCCAATGCGGTGCATGTTTGATTTCCAGAACGCGAGAGCCTAGCCGTAAAGTGCGACTCCGGCCTGAAGTCAAAAAAATCTCACGAACAGGTACTTGCGTAGTCAGGCCAAGGCGGTTTGCAGCCGCCGCGCCATGTGACACCACAGTTTCGCCGGTTTTTTCCGTCAGGGCCGCAAGCAGCCGCTCCGGCGATGGCGGACGAGAACCGAAGCGCCCTTGTAAGGGAAGCGTATACAGTCCTCTCCCTACGCGCAGCAACTTATTTTCCTTCAGCAGACGTGTAAATGTTTGATCAACAGCGTCCCGACTCCCCAAGTGCAAAAATTCTTTGGGCGAAAATACTCCGCCTTCGGGTAACTGGTTGGCTTTGGTCAGTATATGTTGGGCAAGCGAAGTCATGTTACACCTCTTATGTCAGAAATATATACTAGTTTCTGACAAAGTCAAGATACCGCGCAAGAACTCGAATCATTCTTCCCTCTCATTGGCTGCGCCGCAGGCGCATGGCTTTCAACCCGCCAATTATGGCAAATCCGCCACAAATAAACCCCGGTGGGCTGAACGATTTGATCAAAATGGCCTCCCTTCCTTTTTCTCTCTTAATTTTCTTGCCTCTTGGTATTAGTGAGCGACACTTGCGGGCCAACCATGC
>JAJDJN010000298.1 GCA_030267245.1 Desulfovibrio sp. OttesenSCG-928-A18 | reverse complement strand
GCATAAGGCTGTCCGGATATTAAGGACACTGTACGCTATTCTGAGTCCATTTTCTTTTATATTGTATCGCCCGGGCGCGTCAATGGCATGAGGCGCATGACAAGCTGGGCGCATACGCACAATACTTGCAAGGAAGCGGGGCATGAAGCGCTTTTTATACGGGCACATCAACATGACAATGCATCTGATTGTCTGCATCGCTCTGGTGCCTTGCCTTGTGGCCCTGCTGGGCTTCAGTATCTCCAGGAACAGCGCGGACAAGCGGGCCATGGAAAGCCGCATGCAGGAGATTGTATACAGCATCAGCATGAAACAGTACGCCTTTGTGGAGAGTACCCGCAGCGTTCTCAGTACCCTTGCCCTGAACAGCGAAGTACGCGATCATAATTATGAAGCGTGCAAAAGTCTTTTTGCATCCGTGCTTTCACAAAACTCCCAACTGGTCAGCCTCATGCTCACCGACGGCAGGGGCAAGGTTATTGTCAGCAGCCGGGGTGAAGCCGAAGGGACGGACCTGAGCGGCATGAGCTTCATGAACGCGCCCATGCAGGGCAAGCTTTTCAGCGTCAGCCGCCACGTGGTGGATTTTGATACCGGCGAGCAGGTGGTTTATTGCGTCCTGCCCATCATCAATCACAAGGGGCTGGTCGCCGTGCTTATCGGCGCCATTGACGTTAACCGCACCATCCGCGATTCCGGCGCCCTTGCCTTTTTGCCCGGCGCGGCCATGCTGGTCGCGGACGACGAAGGAACCCTCATTGCGGCGCGCTCCGAAAAAACGCGGCATGCTCCCGGCAAACCCATATTGGCCCAGGCTCAGAACGCGGTGCTAGACAGTTTGTCCGGACGCGGCATCGCCAGGGTTCTGGAAGACGGCGACGCGGAGCGTATCTTTGCCTTTTCCAAACTGCGCCTGCCCGACTCCGGCCAATGGTTCATGACCTTTCTTGTGGGCATCCGCTCCAGTGACGCCTATGCCGAGGCCAACCAGAGCCTTGAACGCAGCCTGCTCGCCCTGGGCTGCGCCCTGCTTCTCGGGCTGCTCACGGCCTGGGTCGTCTCTCTTAACACGCTGCGCCGCCCCTTGCGCCAATTGCTAGGCGCGGTACATAGCCTGGGCACGGGAGATTTTACCGCCAGAAGCAAACTTTCCGGCATCGGCGGTGAGGTGGGGCAACTGGCCCACGGCGTTGATTCCATGGCCCAGACCATAGAGAGCAGCCATGCCGAACTTTTGGCGGCCAAACAGGCGGCCGACGCCGCCAACCAGGCCAAGAGCGAATTTCTGGCCAACATGAGCCACGAGATCCGCACTCCCATGAACGCCATCATCGGCATGGCCTATCTTGCGCTGAAAACAGAGCTCAGTCCGCGCCAGGAAGGCTATGTGAACAAAATTTATCTGGCGGCCAACACGCTCCTGGGCATTCTCAACGATATTCTGGATTTCTCCAAGATTGAGGCGGGCAAGCTGGACATTGAAAGCACGCCCTTTCTCATGGACGAGGTGATCACTTCGGTAACGGCGCTGGTGGCGCAACGGGCCGACGACAAAGGGCTTGAGCTGCTCTTCTCCCTTTCGCCCGACGTGCCCCAGGGGCTGGTGGGCGACCCCCTGCGCCTGAACCAGGTGCTGACCAACATCATCAGCAACGCAATCAAATTCACCGCCGAAGGCGAGATCACCGTAACCTGCAAGGTGCACAAGGGCGGCGGCAACGGCCCGGTCTGCCCCCCGGAAGAAGTGGGAAAAAAGGTCGTCCTGCTCTTTTCGGTCAAAGACACCGGCATCGGCATGACCGAAGAGCAGAAAAAGGCGCTTTTCCAGCCCTTCACCCAGGCCGATACCTCGACCACCCGCCTGTATGGCGGCACCGGGCTCGGCCTGACCATCACGAAACGTCTGATCGGAATGATGGATGGCGAGGTCTGGATAGAAAGCGAGCCCGATATGGGCACCACCGTGTATTTTACAGCCACCTTCGCTTGCAGCCCCTATCTGGAACAGCCCCGCTACGCCACCTCCCTTGCCGGGCTGCGCGTGCTTGTTGTTGACGACAATGAAATGGCGCGCGCCGTGCTTTCGGACATGCTGGAGGGTTTTACCCTGACCCCGACCGCCGTCCCTTCCGCCCGGGAGGCCTATGCGGAGTTGCGGCGGGCCGAGGAAGCGCATGCGCCCTACCAGCTTGTGATGCTGGACTGGAAGATGCCGGAGATTTCCGGCCTGGAAGCTGCCGGGCAC
>JAJDJN010000297.1 GCA_030267245.1 Desulfovibrio sp. OttesenSCG-928-A18 | reverse complement strand
AAGCTTTTTATGGTATGGAGTGTGCTTTTACGGTACCAGACCGGAATAAAAAGCTTTTCTGACGCAGAAAGAGGATGGAATGGCAGTAGTGTCAGTCGCCAAGGCCGGTCAGGACGATGAGCAACTGGTAGTTCTCTTCCTGCGGGTCCACGCTGACCCTGCCGACGATCTTGAAGCACTGGTGATTAAAGGCGAGGGAGATGTCCGTCTCCTTGTTGCCCGCGTCCTTGAAGTCATGGCTGAAATAGGTGGAAAGCGTGAACGGGCCCACCGGCGCGGTGGTGAAGCCAAAGCGCAGATACTGAACGCCTTCTTCGCGGGTGCGTTTGTATTCGTCCAGGCTGCGGCGCAGGTCATATCCGATGTAGACGCTGCCGTATTCCGGAAAATTGATGTTCACGCCGCTTTGGTGGCGGGTAAGGGCATTTACGTAAGGCGACCAGTCGTTTCTGGTTGTTATGGACAGGCGTTCGGAAGGATAGATGGTCAGATCCGCGAACACGTCGCCAAAGGGGCGGCGTTCGTGGCGGTCACGTTCTGTATCCCGGGTGGCTTCCCTGAAGTCGTAGGACTGCTCCAGCCTGAGTCGGGCGACATCACGGTACGAGGTCCGGAGAGTAGGCCTCATATCGCCGTTTTCGTCCTTTTCCAGCACCACTTCCTCTGTTTTGGCCGTGAGCACGTTGGTAATGGAGTAGACAAGTTCGGTGCGGGCCTCGATGCGGTCATCGTAGGTGTAACGGGGATTATCTTCCTGGTATTCGTTGGGGATATGTCTGAACTCCAGCCTGGGCTGGACCGAGTGCCGCAGCGCCATCCAGCGCGATTCGCCCACGTTGCTTTCGGTCAGGGCCAGCGGGGCCGGGTCCATGCCGTATACCCTGGCAAATTCGGTAAAGCCGGCAATGCTGAAGTCAGGCAGGGTGCGGGACTTGCCGCTCTGGCGCGGTCCGTCATCCTTGAGGGAGTTTGTATTGCTGATGCTCGAGCTGTCGTAGATATTATAGCGCAGCCCCGCAGTGGCGATTATGGAGCCGTAGCGGGAGTTCAGGGGCAGGGTCAGGCGCGGGTGAATTTCATAGCGCGCGCCTCTGGTGCCGCTTCTGCGATACATGTACACGGCCTGGGCCGAGGCTTCGAATTCAAGGGGGAAGTCCTCGAAGAGGCGGCCCTTGTATAAAAAGGCATCAAACTGGGGCAGGCGTTGGACTGTTTCGTCGTCACTGCTGGAGCGGTTGCCGTGGCCGAGGCGGGTGTCCTGCTCATAGACGGACGAAAAGGCGACGGCCCCGCGAGCCCATTCCCTGGTAAGCAGAAATCCGCTCACGCGGTTGCGGTCGCGTTCCTGCAAGTCGCGGCTGAACAGGGTGAACAGGTCTTCGCGTGTGCGGTTGAAGCCGGAAAAGCTGCTTTTGAATTCCGAAAGAAAATATTGGTCCGAGGCGAAATCCAGATCCGCCTTGAAGCGCCAGTCAAGATCCGGCAGCTTGGTGTCGAGCATGCCGCGCAGCCAGAAGCGCTGGTGGTTGTTGCGCACCAGGCCGTCACCGGAATAGTCGCCGCGGCTGTCGTCGTCATCGAGTTTTTTGTCATAGAGCCAGTCGCCGCGCAGCCAGAAGCTGGTGTCGGAGTTGGGCCGCGCCCTGTATTCCAGCCCTTGCATCAGGCCGCGTCTTTCCATGAAATATTCGTTAACGGTCAGGTCGCTGCTTTCATTGATGGCCCAGAAGAAAGGCTGGTTGTAGTAGACCCCTTTGGAGGTGCTTCTGCCGAATTCGGGGCGTAGCAGCCCTGTCTGGCGGCTCGTTTTTGTGGGGAAGAGAAAAAATGGCGTGTAGGCGATGGGCGTATCCTTGACCTGGAAGGAAGAGCGGGTCAGGCGCGCATAGCCGTCAATTTCCACCACCGCCTCGTCAGCCACCAGGGACCAGGCCGGGACTTCGCCGTCGCAGGTGCTCAGCTTGGCCTGCTGGAATGTATAGACATCCCCCCAGTGTTTGTTGATCCGCTCGCCGGAGATATAGGCATGCGGCCCGGCCATGAAGATCTGGCCCTTCTTGAGCCAGCCGACCCTGCTGCGCAGGTCGAATTCCGCTTCTTCCGCCTTGAGTTCGTCCCGGCCGGTGCGCACGATGACGTTTCCCTGCAGGAACACCCATTTTGTGCTCATATAATAGCGGGCGAAATCCGCCTTCAGATACTCGTTGCCGCGTTTCAGATGCACATTGCCTCTGGCTTCGAGGATTTCTTC
>JAJDJN010000296.1 GCA_030267245.1 Desulfovibrio sp. OttesenSCG-928-A18 | reverse complement strand
TCTTATGCGATAGCTGTTACAATCCAGCGAGGTAGAACGTGACACGGATCATGGTCATAGAAGATGAACGGTCCATTGCGGATACAGTGGTGCACTGTATTGAGCGGGAAGGGTACAATGCGGTCTGGCACACGGAGGGGCTCAAGGCCCTTGAAGCCGTCGCCCGTGAAGAATATGCGCTGCTGGTGCTTGATGTGGGGCTGCCGGACATCAGCGGCTTTGAGCTGTGCAAGGCCATAAGGCGTTTTTCCGCCGTGCCGGTCATTTTTCTTACCGCGCGCGATGAGGAGATCGACAAGATTGTCGGCCTTGAGATCGGCGGCGACGACTATGTGACCAAGCCCTTTTCCCCGCGCGAACTGGGCGCGCGCATCAAGAGCGTGCTGCGCAGAAGCGGCGGGGACGAGTTGGCCAGCGTCATGCCGCCATCCCGGGCAAGGCCCGCGCGGGACGCGCAAGACGGCTTCACTGCCCGAACAAGGGCCGCCGGAGCGCCCGAAGCGGTTTCCGCCGGAACCGTTTCGGGTCAAGGCCGGCCGGAGGGCGGCATTGCGCTGCGCCTGGTGCACATAGACCCGGATAAGATGCAGGCCGCCTACCAGGGCAAAGCTCTCGAACTCACCCGCTATGAGTTCAAGCTGCTGGCCTTGCTGGCCCGCCATCCCGGGCGGGTATTTTCACGCGAACTGCTCATGGAAAGGGTGTGGGACAGCGACAGCCAGAGCCTGGACCGGACAGTGGACGCCCATGTCAAATCTTTGCGGGCCAAATTCCGGGAAATAGACGCTGGCCTTGATCCCATCATCACCCACCGGGGCACGGGATACGCCCTGCGGGACGACATATGACCCTGCGCTCGCGTTTCATTCTCGGCTACATCCTGCTGGTGGCCGTATCCCTGTACTTTGTCATGTACCTGATCATGAACGATGTCAGGCCGCGCTATCTGGAAGCGCTGGAAGACAATACCGTTGACACGGCCGAACTGCTGGCCGCCATCCTTGCCCGGCAAATGGACGGGGACGCCATCCGCCTTGATGACGTACGCAAGGCCATGCAGGCCGTGGAAGAAAGAAGCCTGTCGGCAAAAATCTATAATGCCCTGAAAACATCAGTAAATTTACGCGTATACGTCACAGATAAAAATGGCATCCTGCTTTACGATTCCACGGGTTCGAGCCCGCCCGGCACGGACTACTCCCGATGGCGGGACGTTTACCTGACCCTGCGCGGCGGCTACGGAGCCCGCACAACCCGGCTGGACCCGGACAACCCCGCCTCATCGACCATCTATGTTGCCGCCCCCATTCTCAAAAATGGCGTCGTTGCCGGGGTGGTCACGGTTGGCAAGCACCAGGACAGTGTTTCTTTTTTCATTGCCATCGCCCGCAACAAGCTCAGACTGGTGCTGCTGCTCATCGGCCTTACGACCATCGGTCTCGGCATCGCCCTGTCAGCCTGGATCACCTGGCCGATAAAACGGCTGATCTCTTACGTGCACACCGTAAGGCAGGGTAAATCTACCCCCCTGCCCTCTCTGGGGGGATCGGAAATCGGCGCTTTGGGCGAAGCCATACAGGAGATGCAGTCACGGCTTGAGGGCAAGGAATATATTGAGGAATACGTGCGCGCCCTGACGCACGAACTGAAAAGCCCGCTCACCGGCATCAGGGGGGCGGCGGAAATCCTGCGCGAGCATGTGGCCGGTCCGCAGGCGGAAAAGTTCCTGAACAATATCGAATCCGAGGCCGAGCGCCTGCAGAGTCTGGTCGATCGCATGCTGCGCCTCTCCCGCCTGGAAAATGTCCGGGAGCTGGCTGCGGCGTCCATAGATATGGCGGAGCTGTTTCGCGAAATACAGGATCTGGTCCAGCCCAGGCTGGCCGCAAGGCGGCTGCGGCTGGACTTTGCCCCTGGCGTGAGCGGCGCCTGCAAGGGCGACAGGCTGCTGCTGCGCCAGGCGATCGAAAACCTGCTTGCCAATGCCGCCGATTTTTCACCCGAGGGAAAAAGCATCACGCTGGGGGCGCGAACGGAAGGCGAGGCCCTGATCATCACGGTGCAGGATCAGGGCACGGGCATGCCCGAATACGCCCTGGCCAGGGCCTTTGAAAAATTCTTCTCCCTGAGCCGCCCGGACAGCGGCAAAAAAAGCACCGGCCTGGGTCTGGCCTTTGTAAAGGAGGTCGTCACCCTGCATCAGGGGCGTATCACGGTAGCCAACACCAGCCCCGGCCTTCTGGTCACCATCACCCTGCCCCTTGAACAAAGGTAGG
>JAJDJN010000303.1 GCA_030267245.1 Desulfovibrio sp. OttesenSCG-928-A18 | reverse complement strand
ACTGAAATATTGCTGGCCACCGATGCCGCCGGGGAAGGTATCAACCTGCAACGCTCTCACTTGATGATCAACTATGACTTGCCTTGGAACCCGAATCGTCTGGAGCAACGTTTCGGGCGAATCCATCGGATCGGCCAAACTGAAGTGTGCCATTGCTGGAATCTTGTCGCTTCTCAAACACGAGAAGGCGAAGTCTACCGCCGCTTGTTGGAAAAACTAGAAGAAGAAAGCAACGCTCTAGGCGGTAAAGTCTTTGATATCTTGGGAAAGCTTGTTTTTGACGGTAAGCCACTACGCGATCTGCTGAAAGAGGCCATCCGCTATGGAGACAGCCCGGAAGCAAAAGCATGGTTTAACGAAATCGTCAATAATGCCTTAGACCATGACAAGTTGCGTGATCTTATTGAAGAACATGCCTTGGCCCACGACTCAATGGATGCCTCTCGTGTGTTTGCCATCCGCGACGAAATGGAACGGGCTGAAGCGCGACGGCTTCAACCACATTTCATCTCCTCGTTTTTTAATGAATCGTTTAAACGGCTTGGCGGGTCGCTTCGAGAAAGAGAATCCAAGCGTTTTGAGGTGACACATATTCCCGCACTCATTAGAAATAGGGATAGGATTATCGGTACGAGAAATCCAGTCCCCCCACGCTATGAACGCATGACCTTTGAAAAAAATTTAATCAGCGTCCCCGGTAAACCTTTAGCGGAGTTTGTATGCCCCGGCCATCCGCTGCTTGACGCAACCATTGATCTCGTCCTGGAGCGTCACCGTGATCTTTTAAAGCGTGGGGCAATTCTCGTGGATGAGAATGCCACCGATGAAGAACCGCGTGTCCTTGTGTACCTCGAACACTCCATTCAGGATGCCCGCACGGACAGGAGCGGGAACCGACGTGTTGTTTCCAAACAAGTGCAATTTGCTGAAGTTAGTGCATCCGGCGAAGTCCTAGGAGCAGGATATGCGCCATATCTGGATTACCGTCCTCTTGCCGAAACGGAAATGCCCTTGCTCCAACAGCTTGAAAAGTTGTCATGGCTGCAGGATGAAATTGAAGTCCGCGCTATGGACTACGCCGTCAAAAACCTTGTTCCCTCTCATTTGCAAGAAGTGAAGACACGTAAAGAAGAGCTTGTTGATAAAACAATAGCAGCAGTGAAAGAACGGCTTACCGTCGAGATCAATTATTGGGATCACCGCGCAGAACAGCTTAAGCAGCAGGAATTGGCGGGGAAAGTTAACGCCAAAATTAATTCCGCGAAGGCAAGGCAAACCGCTGATGAGTTGACCTTACGACTTGGAAAACGACTGGAGGAGCTTGAGCAGGAACGACGTATTTCTCCCTTGCCGCCTCATGTCATGGGTGGAGCTTTGATTATACCGCTACCGCTTTTGCAGAAACTCGGCGGTGACAGTAGGCCCTCTCTGTTTGCCAAGGATACAAAAGGAGTGGAAGCTATAGCGATGAAGGCCGTGTTTGAAATGGAGCGTGGCCTTGGCTTTACACCACTGGACGTATCCATTGAAAAACGTGGCTATGATATTGAATCCCGCGATCCTTCAGGGCAATCTCGTTTACGTTTCATTGAAGTCAAAGGCCGAATTTACGGTGCCGATACTGTCACCATTACCAAAAATGAAATTCTCACCGCTTTGAATAAACCGGAGCAGTATATTTTAGCTATCGTACGAGTGGCGGACGGGCAGGCCACTGAGATCGTCTATCTTCGCGAGCCTTTTGGCCGTGAGCCAGATTTTGGAGTTACAAGCGTAAACTATAAACTAACTGATTTGCTGGCAAAAGGGGAATTGCCAAAATGATTCCTGCCCCGCCATATTTTGAATCAGTACGCTCCACAGCATCCAAGCACTGGGCATTGCTTGAAAGTGATCCAATTTTAGCCGCGCCGTGGCACCAACTTTTTAAACAAGTTCAAAGCCCGCGCCATATTGTATCTGAACTTTTACAAAATGCAGATGATGCTGGAGCTACATCTGCTCATGTGAGTATAGAGCGCGATCAATTTATTTTTGCTCATAATGGAGAAGACTTCAGTGAGGAGCATTTTCTCTCACTTTGTCGCTTTGGTTACTCTAACAAGCGTTCACTGCATACTATTGGATTCAGGGGGATTGGATTCAAAAGCACCTTCAGCCTAGGAGACTCAGTACACCTCGAAACTCAAACC
>JAJDJN010000295.1 GCA_030267245.1 Desulfovibrio sp. OttesenSCG-928-A18 | reverse complement strand
CCCAGATCGATGGCAAATGGGAAAATGCATTAAAAATCAAGATGTAAGGCCGATAGTCCTCTGTGGCACGATCTTTGCTCGAAGTGATAATCCTCGGGAGGGAATATGCGACAGACAACCATCGGTCACCGGGTCAGCTGCGAAGGGATCGGGCTGCACAGCGGGAAAAAGGTCACGCTGGCCATGCGCCCGGCCGCTGAAGATACCGGCATTGTATTTCATGTGCATGCCGCTGACGAAATTCATGATATAACGCCCAGTCCGGATGCAGTCATCGCCACCGGGCTGGCCACAACTTTGGGCAAGAACGGCGCGAGCGTCTCCACTGTGGAGCACCTGCTTGCCGCCTTGCGCGGCCTTGGCATCGACAATGTCCATATCGACGTCAAGGGCGGCGAAGTGCCGATTATGGACGGCAGCGCCGCGCCTTTTGTCATGATGCTTTCCGAAGCGGGCGTTCATACGCAGAAAAAAGCCCGCCGGGTTTTGCGCATAAAAAAGAGCATGCGCCTTGAGCACAAGGGCAAAAGCATCCTGGCCGAACCGGGCAACGGTTTTTATGTGGATTACGCCATTGATTTTCCCCACCCGCTCATCGGCACCCAGCGCATGTCGCTGGATCTGACCCCGGCCAGCTTTGCCAGGGTTGCCAAAGCGCGGACCTTCGGCTTTTTGCGCGATGCGGAAATGCTCAAGGAACGCGGTCTGGCCCTTGGCGGCAGCCTGGATAACGCCATCGTGCTGGACGAACAGGGCGTGGTAAACACGGAAGGCCTGCGCTGCGATGACGAATTCGTGCGCCACAAGCTCCTTGATTTTATCGGCGACATGGCCATGCTGCCCCTGCCCCTGCAGGGCAGATTCACCGTTTCCTGCTCCGGCCACGGCCTGAACAACGAGTTCCTGCGCCATATTTACGCGACACCTTCCCTGTATCTGGAAGAAGTGCGGCTCCCCGACGCTTTCAGCCGTCCCGAAGGGCGCCCCCTGCGCGCGCCGCTGGATAGGCTGCACGCCCCGGCATACGCCGGATAAAGCAGCAGCCAAGGCACCGGCTAAAGCACAGGACAAGGCACAGAACGTACACCCCGCCCGGCTTGCCGCCCGGCGGGGTGTTCTGTCGTTATCCGCCATCATCCCTTCAGCGGCATTTTCTTTTTTCACAAGATCATGTACAAGGCCACTGCTGCAAAAAACTTGCTGGCGTGATGCATTATTCAGGCTGGAGCAATTTACCTTTGAAAAGGCGTATACGATCTGCAGGGATTTGTCCTCAAGTCCTTGCCCTGAAACGCTTGCTGGCCAGCGTTGCTCGCCGCCAAGCAAGCATTTCAAAGGTAAGCTGCTTTAAGACGCCACAAGACAAAGGCGGAGGAACAAATGCCTGCCACCACGAAACTGACTGTTATCATTCCCGCTTATAATGACGCCGATGGCCTGCGCAAGGTGCTTGACGCCCTCCTGCCCGAAGCCAGGGCGCATAACTGGCGTGTAACGGTGGTCAACGACTTTTCAACGGATCACACCGCGCAGATGCTGCAGGCCTATACCGGCCAGGTGACGGTGATCACAAACCACCGCAATCTCGGCTACGGCGCCTCCATAAAACGGGGCATCCTGCAAGCGAAAACAGAATGGATTGCCACCATGGACGCCGACGGTCAGCATCGCCTGGAGGATCTGCTGGCCATGTACGGCATGCTGGATGAAGATGTGGACGCCCTGCTCGGCTCGCGCACCCGCGACTCCCATGCGCCCTGGGCCAGGCGGCCGGGCAAGTGGGTGCTGCATCACGCGGCCAACTTTCTGGCCAACCACCCCATTCCGGATATCAACTGCGGCCTTCGGATCATGCGCCGGGGGATCATGCTGGATCTGTTCAACATCACTTCGGATCGTTTCTCCTTTTCCACCAGCACCACCATAGCCCTGCTGCAGCTTGGCTGCCGGGTCCGTTTTGTGCCCGTCGTGGTGGAGCAGCGCGTGGGCAAAAGCACGGTGCGCATGCTCCGGGACGGATTGTATACGGTCATGCTCATCCTGCGCCTGGTCTTTCTTTTTCATCCGCTACGGGTCATACTGCCTGTCGGCCTCGGGCTCATGGCCCTTGCCTTCGCCATTTTCTGCCTTTCGCTGTTCACGGATATCTCCGCGCCCATGACCATATTGCTGCTCTTTCTTTCCGGGCTGCAGATCTTCCTCATCGCCCTTGTGGCCGACCAGAACTCCAGCTTGCGCCGGGATACGCTGCTGCAGAAAATCCGCATGGACCAACTGGAAGACAAGGGCCAGGAATAAGCCCGGG
>JAJDJN010000294.1 GCA_030267245.1 Desulfovibrio sp. OttesenSCG-928-A18 | reverse complement strand
GCTCTTCGCCCACGTTCTTGATGGCCCCAAGGCCGTAGAGGATGGCCCCCCTGTTGACGGTGAACTTCCAGTGGCTGTCCTGGATGCTGGGGCCTTCAATGCACACGTTCATGTCCCGGCAGGCGGCCACGTATTTGAGCAGCTTGTCCTGGTCCCCCATTTCCGACGAGAGCAGGGCGGCCATGAATTCCTTGGTATAGTGGGTTTTCAGCCAGGCCGTGTGGTAGGATATGAGCGCATAGGCCGCCGAATGGGATTTGTTGAAGCCGTATTCGGCGAATTTTTCCATGAGGTCGAATATTTCTTCGGCCTTGTTCTCGGGCACCCCGCGTTCCGTGGCCCCCTGCACGAACTTGGAGCGTTCCGCGGCCATGGCCGCCGGATCCTTCTTGCCCATGGCCCGGCGCAAAAGGTCCGCGCCGCCCAGGGAATAGCCCGCCACTATCTGGGCTATCTGCATCACCTGTTCCTGGTAGACGATGACGCCGTAAGTATCTTTGAGGCAGCTCTCAAGCCCGGGCAGGGGGTAGCTGACCTTGACCTTGCCGTGCTTGCGCTGGATGAACTCCGTGACCATGCCGGATTTGAGCGGCCCAGGACGGTACAGGGCGAGCATGGCGATGATGTCTTCAAATACCGACGGTTTGAGCTGGCGCAGGTAGGAGCGCATGCCCGAGCTTTCCACCTGGAAGATGCCGTCGGTGTCGCCGTTGCTGTAGAGCTTGTAGGTGTCCGCATCGTCCAGGGGCAGGGAGTCCAGGTCCGGCGCCGGCTCGCCCTGGGCGGCGATGTTCTTGAGCGTGTCGTCTATGACCGTCATGTTGCGCAGGCCGAGAAAGTCGAACTTTACCAGTCCGACCTTTTCCACCATCTTCATGTCGAACTGGGTGACCACGTCCTCTTCGCGTTTGCCCCGGTACACGGGCAAATAGTCGGTCATGGGCTTGTCCGAGACCACGAGGCCGGCGGCGTGGATCGAGGCATGGCGCGACAGGCCCTCAAGACGCATGGAAATGTCCAGCAAGTGGCGGATGGACGCGTCGCCGTCGTACATGGCCTTGAGCTCCGGCTCAAGGTCCAGAGCCTTTTTGATGGTCATTTTCAGATCCGCCGGGATGAGCTTGGCGATCTTGTCCGTTTCCTGAAAGCTCATGCCAAGGGTCCGGCCCACATCGCGCACCACCCCCTTGGCCAGCATTTTGCCGAAGGTGGTTATTTGCGACACTGACCCGGAACCATATTTGCGGATCATGTATTCAATGACCAGATGGCGCTTGGCTTCGCAAAAATCCACGTCGATATCAGGCATGCTGATGCGCTCGGGGTTCAGAAAGCGCTCGAAAAGCAGCTTGTAGGGGATGGGGTCGATGTTCGTGATGCGCAGGGCATAGGCCACCAGGGAGCCGGCGGCCGATCCTCTGCCCGGCCCCACGGGTATGTCGTTGTCCTTGGCCCAGTTGATGAAGTCCTGCACGATCATGAAATAGCCGGGAAAGCCCATGGAACATATAACGTCCAGTTCCTCTTCCAGCCGGGCCTCGTAAACGGCGCGGTCCACGGGGTAGGGCATTTTCCCCAGACGCCTTTGCAGGCCGCTGCGCGAAAGATCCCGGAAGGCTTCGGCCAGACTCATCCCTTCGGGCGGCTCGTATACGGGGAAATGGTAGCTCTTCAGGTCAAAGGCGTAATCTTCGCACAGCCCGGCAATGCGGCCGGCATTGCGCACGGCTTCGGGCACATGGGCAAAGGCCTTTTCCATCTCCTCCGGGCTTTTATAATAGAGTTCGCGGGTTTCAAAACGCATGCGTTTTTCATCCGTAACCTTGGCCTGGGTCTGGATGCAGAGCAGCACGTCGTGGGCTTCCACGTCCCGCGCATCGAGATAATGGCAGTCGTTGGTGGCCACCAGGGGCAGTTCAAGGGCCTCGGCAATATGCAGCAGGGCCTTGTTGGCCCGCTCCTGCTCCGCAAGACCGTTGGACTGCAGTTCCAGATAAAAGCGGCCGGGAAAGATCTCGGCATACTCCCGGGTCACGGCCATGGCCGCGTCCATGCCCCGGCGTTCGAAAGTTCGCGGCACTTCGCCCGCAATGCAGGCGGACAGGGCGATAAGCCCTTCGCCATACTGGCGGAGCAGGGCCTTGTCCACGCGCGGGCGGCGGTAAAAACCATGCAGCGCGCCGTGGGATACGAGCTTGACCAGATTGTGGTAGCCGGTAATGTTCTGGGCCAGAAGCACCAGGTGATAGCGGGTGTTGGCCAGTTCCGAGCTTTTGTCGCTGTGGTCGTGGCAGGTATAGACCTCGCAGCCGATGATCGGCTTGAGGCCGTATTC
>JAJDJN010000293.1 GCA_030267245.1 Desulfovibrio sp. OttesenSCG-928-A18 | reverse complement strand
GGCCGTAGCAGCGGAAAAAGCCGAGGCGCCGGCGGCCTCCGCTCCTTCCGCTCCTGCCTCTACTGATGCCGGGCCTTCTTCTGATGCGGCCCATCAAGCCCAGGCGCCGGAGGCGGCCGGACGGGAGCCCGCAAAAAGTTCTTCGTCGGGTAAAAGCACGGCAAAGGCAAGCGCCCCGGACAAGAAGGGCAAAAGCATCGCAAAAGCCGGCAAGGAACTGGCCGTTAAGGACGGGCAAGCCGCCCCGGTTCCGGGCGGGCCGGATTCCGGCACGGAGGACGGCCTTTCCGCCCCGGCGCAGGCCAAAACGCCCAGCGGCGCAGCTTCCAAAGAAGAAAAGGACGAGGAGCAAAAACGTTCCGCATCGGGCTCGCGCCAGGCCAGGGCCGGGGCCAAGGCCCCCCTTGCGCGGGAAGCGGACAGCGGCAAAACAGCGGAGCCCGGGGACGCGCTTTCGACGGCGGAGCTTTCCGAGCCGGCGGACTTTCCCCTTTTATTCAATGACGTCGCCCCGGAAGACGCCTTTGCCGCCATGGATGCCTCGCCTGTAGCGGCGGGAGGAGATGCGGCGGATGATTCCGCCGAAGCTGCGGAACAGGGCGAAGCCGGACAAGGCGCGGAGAAAAGACGCCGCGGCCGTACGCGCCGGGGAGGGCGCGGGCGCAAGAAGTCATCGGCCCAGGCCGCCAACGGCGGTGCTCAGGACGCCCTTGACCCGGCGGCGGAATCAGGCGCCGCCCCTGCCCCTGTTCACGACGATGAGCTTGATGAAGATGATTTCGTTGACCAGGTCTCCGATCTTGCCTCTGACCCCGACGACGGGCAGCCAGGCGGGGACGGCGGGCGCGAGGCGGGCGCGCAGCCGCAGCCGGGCAAGGGCGTCCGGCGCAAAATGTTTGTCAGCGTGCTGCCCGGCGAACAGGTCGAGGTGGTGATCACCGAAGAAGGCCAGGTGCAGGAATACTATGTCGAGATGTTGCATCAGGCCAAGACCAAGGGCAATATTTACAAGGGTCTGATCAATAATGTGGACCCCAACCTGCAGGCCGCCTTTGTTTCCTATGGCGCGGTCAAGAACGGCTTTCTCCAGATAGACGAAGTGCACCCCGAATATTATGTGGCCCCGCATGAGGCGGGCAAGGGGCGCAAGTATCCGCCCATCCAGAAAGTGCTGCGCGCCGGACAGGAAGTGCTCGTCCAGGTGGTCAAGGAACCCGCCGGCACCAAGGGCGCTTTTCTCACCACCTATCTTTCGCTGCCGGGCCGTTTTCTTGTGCTCACTCCCGGGCGGGAGCAGATCGGCGTTTCGCGCAAGGTGGACAACGAGGCGGAGCGCGCCCGGCTGCGGGAGCTGCTTGAAGGCCTGAATCCCGGCCCCGGCCTCGGGGTCATTGTGCGCACCGTGAGCATGGGCGCGAGCAAGACCAGTTTGCAGCGCGACATGCAGTTTCTCAAGCGTACCTGGAAGGAGGTGCGCACGCGGGGCACCACGGAAAAAGGCCCCTGCATCATTTATCAGGAGCAGGAGCTCACCGCGCGGGCCGTGCGCGACTACCTGACCGAAGCTGTGGGTGAAATATGGGTGGATGACGAGGAAACGGCCCAGGCCGTGACCGAAGTGGCCGAAGCCCTGTTCCCGCGCAAGCAGAATCTGGTGCGGGTACACAAGGACATGACCCTGACCCTCTTTGAACGTTTCAATCTGCAGCGTCAGCTTGATCAGATAGAGTCGCGGGAAGTGGCCCTGCCTTCGGGCGGCCGGCTGGTAGTCGACCCCACAGAGGCGCTCACGGCCATAGACATCAACTCCGGACGCAGCGGCGGCAAGACGAATTTCGAGGACATGGCCTTTCGCACGAACCTGGAAGCGGCAAAGATGATTCCCCTGCAGTTGCGGCTGCGCGATATCGGCGGCCAGGTGGTGGTGGATTTCATTGAAATGCGCGAAAAAAGCCATTGGCGCGAGGTGGAAAAAACCCTGCGCACCGGCATGAAGGTGGACCGCGCCCGCTATGATGTGGGCAAGGTCGGCCCTTTCGGCATGCTGGAAATCGTCCGCCAGCGGCTTGGCTCCTCGGCCATTTCCATCAGCACCGAACCCTGCCCCTGCTGCAACGGCACAGGGGTGCGCAGAAACATGGAGTGGCGCAGCCAGCACGCCTTGCGTGATATTTTGCGCGCCTTGCGCAACGCCCAGGCCCAGGAGCAGACCGTGGTCTTCTATCCTGTGGAACAGGCGCTGGCCCTGCACCTGCTGAACAACAAAAGGCAGCGTCTGCTGGAAATGGAAAAGGCCCACAACGTACGCCTGGAGATCCAGATCAAGGCGCACGAGT
>JAJDJN010000292.1 GCA_030267245.1 Desulfovibrio sp. OttesenSCG-928-A18 | reverse complement strand
TCCTTAACCTGTGAATGGCGCAAAACGCCGGGGCCGCAAGCACCTTTGGCCGCCAAAGGATGGACCGATGCAATACCCGGTTATTGCATACTTTTTTTCAGACCGGCCACCCAGCGGGCCAGCAGTTCGGGATTTTCGCCAAGCCCGCGCATAATGGGCTCCACGCTTATGTTGGCGGCGTTGAGCCGTTTTTTCCAGCTGTTGTCTTCATCGCCAAAGAGATCGTTCAGGGCGTGGTCGCCGGAAACGGTCATGAGCGGGGCCAGCCAGACCTTTTTTACGCCTTGTTCCAGCAGCAGCGGGAGGAGCCGTTCCAGTTCCAGATCGCCTTCCACGGTGCCCACAAAGATATTTTTATCAATCCGGGAAAGGTAATGCTGCAGCGCGGGATAATAGACCCCTGCCGGGTGGTGCGTCCCGTGGCCCACATAGATGACGGCCTCGGTCTTTTCGCGTTCTTTGGGCAGGCTTTGCGCCAGTATCCGCGCCACCTCGTTCAGGCTGCTCGTATCGTACAGCAGGGGAGGGCACAGCCGTATGCGTTCAAGCCCTTTGGGCAGTCCGGCAAAGGCCTCGGCATTTTTTGCCAGAACGTTGTATTCCGCGCCCGGAATGACGTGCAGTGAAAGCACGGCCACATCCTTGACCCCTTCAGTGGCGAGTCTGGCCAGGGCCTCCTGGACCGAGGGCACCGGCGCTCCGTCAGGGCCGCTTTGAAGCAGCGAATGCGCTGTCCAGGCCCAGCGGATGTCATGGCCCGGGCAGGCCGCCCTGACCTGCTCTTCCACCCTGGCGTAGGCCACCCGCGCCTTTTCCACGCTGCTGCCGAAGGCGACAATCAAAATCGCCTGTTTTGGCGCGCCGTCTCCCGCCAGGGAGATCGAGCCGGACAAACTGAACAGAAGCAGGCACAGCAGTGCCGTAAAACCCAAACGCATGCCTTTCATACAGACTCCTTCCGGATACAGGTTATGTCCGACACGCCGCCGCCGCAAAAAACCGGTCCTTGCCCGGCAAAAAACCTTGCGCCCGCGAGCAAGGAAGACTCATATGTGACTCAGGTGGCATCATGCCCTTTGCTGGGATTCAAAAGGGACTGCGCCCCTTTGGCCGGATCCCGGGCAGAGGCGCAGCCGCCGCGTTCGGGCGGGGCCAGAAGCAGGGACAGGTAAGCCGGCTTGTCGGGTATGGAGGCAAAGCCGCGTTCGAGCACTTCGCCCTGCATGCCTATTTTAGAAGCAAAAATAATATCTTGCGTCCGGCCGCTTTGGAGCAGGGCCTGTCTGATCTGATCCATGTTTTTGTATGCTTTGAGCACCACGGCGCAGTCCGAGCAGGCCATGGCCCGGCTCAGGCGTTCGCGTCCGTTGATGCCCGAGATGAGCAGCAGATTTTCCTCGCCTTCGCACAGCACGGTTTTGGCCCTGGCCGCTGCCGCCTGAAAGGAAGTGATGCCCGAAACCGCTTCCACCCGCGCTTGCGGCATGCATTCTTGCAGGCCGCGCATGAGGTATCCGAAGGTGCTGTAAATGAGCGGATCCCCAAGGGTCAGAAAGGCGGCGTTGCGGCCAGAGCGCAGCACTGCGGCTGTTTTTTCGGCATTTTCCCGCCAGGCCGCGGCCAGGACCGCCGCATCGCGGGTCATGGGAAAATCAAGGCGCAGGGTCTCCACCCCGTCCGGCAGGTGCGGGGCGGCTATGGACAGGGCGAGGGAGTCTTCGTTCCTGGGTGACGCGGCGGCGAGGATGACCGGAACCGACTTGAGGATACGCTCGGCGCGCAGGGTCAGCAGTTCCGGATCCCCCGGCCCCACTCCGACGCCATACAGGATGCCCGGCCCTTGCGCATCCGGGCGGGGGCTGGATTTCTGGCCGATGTTGTTCTGCTTCACCATGGACTGCCCTTTGTGGCTGATGTGACGGCGCATGGCCGGGGGCACAAAAAAACTCCCCTGCCCAGGTTGTACCCCAGGCAGAGGAGAACCGTTTTTTCTCCCGGGCCATGCAGCAATATCCCGTGCTGTTGGCGCGTCCTTTTGACGAAGCAAAGCAGGTCTTCCGGCTGTCCAACCTTCTTTTCGGCCTTCCCGGCACCAGGCCAGTGGCTTACGCCTCCGGCGAGATGTGCCGGAGGCGGAAAAGAAAGATAGCTTGGTTTACGGCGGCGGGTCCGCTCTCGCTTTACACGAGATTCCCTATCAAGCCCCAAGGGCGCTTTGCCTGGGCAGAATGCCCTATTCCCCGCAGGCGGTCAAGGCCGCCCTGTCTCGTTGTCGCCCTGTCGCGTTGTCGCCCTGTCGCGTTGTCGCCCTGTCGCGTTGTCGCGCCGCCCCATTTACGGGCCGACAGCCCGGCGCAGACG
>JAJDJN010000291.1 GCA_030267245.1 Desulfovibrio sp. OttesenSCG-928-A18 | reverse complement strand
AAGCCGAAACCCGCGAGAACCCAATGCCGCATGAGCATGAAAACATCCCGCCAATGACAGAAAAGCCCCCAAGCATCATGCCCCGCATCCGCGTCTGCGTCTTTATCCTTGTCCTCCCGCTGCTCATTGCCGGTTGCTCGGCAAGGCAAAATACGGCCCCGTCGGCGCGGGCGCCGGTTTTGATCGGGGACCAGTCCTTTCTTGCCGATCTGCGCCAGGCCAGGGAAATCAGGGGCGGCGGCATCGCCATAGTGGCGCCGTCCTCGGGTATGGGCGAAGAAAGGACGCGCCAGGCCAGGGCGGCGGCCCAGGCAATTGGAGCGGTTTTTCCAGAAAATGCTATGGCGCCCGGCCTTGTGCCGTATACCGCCAATAGCGACGCCGTGCGTCTGAAACTGCTGGCCGAAGCCCTGGCCGATCCGGATACCGCCATCATCTGGGCCGCCCGGGGAGGATACGGTTCCAGCCGCCTGCTGGAGGGCCTCACGCTGCTGCCGCCTCCGCCAAGGCCCAAGATCCTTATCGGCTACAGCGACGTCACCTTTCTGCATCTATACTGGCAAAAGCAGGGCTGGCGCACCGTGCATGGCGCCATGTTCGGGGAAATGAGCAACCCGGCAAAGGACGAAAACAACTTCCGCATCCTGGCCGCTCTGCTGGCCGGGCGGCTGCGGGAACTGCGCTATGAGGGCATCGCCCCCTGCAACGATGCCGCGTGGGAGCTTTCGCGGCCTGTCCGCGCCCCCCTGACCGGCGGCAACCTTACCTGCATCGCCGCTGCCGCCGGCACCCCCTGGGCCCTTGACGCCAGGGGGAAAATCCTCTTTCTGGAAGACGTAAAGGAACCGGGATACAAAATAGACCGCATGCTCACCCAACTCCGCGCGGCCGGATTGCTCGCGGGCGTGGAGGCCATACTCCTGGGCGGCTTCACTTCTGGTGACGAGCACAGTGCCTACGCCCTGCAACGTTTTGCAGGGGATTGCGGCATCCCTGTGTTTGCAAGCGAACAGTTCGGGCACGGAGCCAGCAACCTGCCGCTGATTTTCAACGCGGACGCCAGCCTGGAACCGGGAAGCGGCAAGGCTTTCACCCTGCGCATCCGGGCGGACAAGCTGCCGTAGGGCCGACGGTGCGTCGCATTCCCGCGCCCTTGCTTTTCTGTGTCCTTGCCTTTCTGTTGCCGTTACCGCCCCTGCCGAGTACAATGCACGTTGAAGCACAGCCCCGGGGCCTACCCCCGGAAGCTTTCGCCCCTGCCCGACACCTGTAGCGGCCTGCCCCGGTCCTGGCCTGGCCCTGTCCCGATCCTGGCCCTACCCGGGCCCGACCCGGGCTTTGCAGCAGGGCTTGCGCGACGGGTGTCCAGGGGAGCGGCGGGCTGGAAACAAGCAAACACGAACCGGGGAGCACCCATGCAACACCAGCCCATCAAGGCCGCCGACCTGTCCGGCGACGTCACCGGGAGCATCAATAAAAGCTTCGACAAGCGCGTTTACCGCAAGCACTGTCCGCCCTGCCCCGTTGCAGGCAAAAGCGCCGGAGCGGGCAATAACCCGGGCATGATGGCCGGTCCGGCCGCGGCCGATATCCCGCCTGAAGCGGCACCGGCCCACTCCCACGAAACAGCCCACGCGCATGCTGACGCCGGACGGAGGGAAGGGGCGCAAAGCGTCCTGACCGTACGGGCGCTTTCGGGCCTGTCCGGCGACATGATGCTGAGCGGGCTCGCGGCCCTGGCCGGGCTGAACAACGCGGAACTGGAAGAGCTGGCGCGGGAGCTGAAACTGCCCGCCCTTGAGAATTGTCTGCGGCTGGAGCCGCGTTCCGTGAATCACATCGCTGGCGTGGGCTGCCTTATCTCCCTGCCGCACGAACACGCGCACAGGAGCCTGAAAGACATTCTCGCCATTTTGGAAGGCTCGGCCATGCCCGGGGAGGCAAGAGATTTGTCCGCCAGAACCTTCCACCTGCTGGCGGAAGCCGAAGCCGCCGTGCACGGCAAGAACAAGGATGACGTGACCTTTCACGAAGTGGGGGCGCTGGACAGCATCCTGGACATCTGCCTTGTCAGCCGGATTTTCACCCGGTTAAAGCCCGCCCGTTTCATCTGCAGCCCCCTGCCGCTGGCCGACGGGGCCATCTTCTGCGCACACGGCTGCATCCCCTCCCCGGCCCCGGCGGTGCTGCGCATGCTCGAAGGAGTGCCTGTGCGCGGCTTTCAGGGCGAGGGCGAAACCGTCACGCCCACGGCCCTGGCCCTGCTCAAGGCCATGGACGCGCAATTCGGCCCCTGGCCGCAAACGCTGATTGAAAAAACAGTTATCAGCTACGGCGGCAAGGTCTTCCCCAATGCCCCCAACG